>JAJYAW010000137.1 GCA_021779335.1 Myxococcales bacterium
CGAGACATGTGGTTCTCCTTGGAAGACTCGTCTGATGGCGGCTCGCCGAGGGCCTGGCTCGCTCCTCGGCTGCAGAGACGTCACGGTGCGCATCGAGAGAGCACCAGCCCCGACCGTGGCGTTGACGGGCATCCTGCCGCAGCTGCCACGACGCCCCTCACCGGCCCTCGACACGTCGAGCTTCCGGACAGCGTCGGGTCACGGGCCAGCCTGAGGGCTACCCACGTGGCGCCGCGGCCGGCCGCACCATGCGTGCTAGAGTCCGCGGACGATGCGCGCGCACCTTCGACCCTCCAGGGCCCGACTCCAGGCCGCGCTGCTCCTCCTCGGCGCCCTCGCCGGCTGCAAGGAGCCCGCCCAGGATCCCTGCCGGCCGTACCGGGCCTACGACAACGTCATCCACGACGCGGCCGAGTGGAACGCGTTCGTGGCGTCGGGCTGCACCGTCGTCCAAGGGCACCTCACGCTCTTGGCGGGCTCCGTGGATCCGGCGAACGTCCCCGCCGTCCAGGAGATCACCGGCGGCCTCGGCATCGCGCTCGTCGCACCGTCTCGCGAGGTGGCGCTCCCCCACCTGCGCTCCATCGGCGCCGACCTCATCGTCACCTCGAGCGCCGACCAGGAGGCCATCCACCTCGCGGCCCTCACGTCGGTCGGCTACTCCGTCGGCGTGTCCGGAAACGGAGCGCTCCGGGTCCTCGAGGTCCCCGCCCTCGCCAGCGTCGGCGGGGGCTGGATCAAGGTCCTCTCGAACGCATCGCTCGAGGTGCTCGACCTCCCCGCGCTCGCCACGCCGGTCGCGCTCGTGGTCGACCAGAACTCGAGCCTCGCGAGCCTCTCGTTCCCCTCCCTGGCGACCGCGTTCTACCTGAGCATCTGGAACGACCCCGCCCTGGTCAGCGTCAGCTTCCCGGCCCTGACGGAGGTGCTGGGCTTCGTGGACCTGTCGGACCTTCCCGTCCTGCCGGCCGTTCGCTTCCCGGTGCTCCAGGCGGTCGGCACCGAGAGCGCGTCCGCGGGCCTGAGCTTGTACAGCCTGGACGCGGTGACCGTGATCGACCTGCCGGTGCTCCGGAGCGTGGCGCGCTCCTTCGACGTGTTCGGCAACCAGGCCCTGGCCACCATGACGGTTCCGGTGCTCGACGTGGTCGGCGACCTCCAGATCGGCAACAACCGGGCCTACCCGGAGTGCCTGGCCACCGCGCTCAGGGACCACCTCGCCGCATCCTGCGGCCTCCAGGGCGCCCGGATCGGCGGGAACGACACGACCGCGACCTGTGGCCCGTAGCGTCGCGAGCCGGGTGGCCGCCCGCGCCGAATCGCTGCCGATCGAGGACGAGCGTCCCCGCCGACCTTCGGCGGGTCGGGGCGCCAGTCAGACCCGCATGGTGGTAGGCGCGCCCCAAGGCGAACCCCTCGGGGGCTTCCGCATCTCATGATCGTTACTACCCTGAGGGGGCGAGCACAGTGATCCGCGGCCTCATGCGGCGCGGCGGGTGCCCTCCGCAGCCAACGAAAGGATCGGAAACGATGCCTCATATCGAAGTGGAGATCCTGGCGCCCTTCGCGGCCAAGTTCATGGAAGGCTCCAGCCTCACCCCGGCAGAGCGCGCCGAGGTGCTGCGCATCGCGCAGGGGTTCGCCTGCAAGGACTCCGCGGCCGCGGCCGGCGTGTCCCCCGAGACCATCCGCGCGCGCCGGAAGCGCATCTACCGGAAGCTCGACGTGGCGGGCTCGGGGTACCTGATCGCGGCGCTCCTGACGCACTCGCTCGACATGCTCGCCAACGGCGGCCGGCTTGAGCGCGCGGCCTCGCCGGCCGCTCCGCAGCCTGGCGCCAGCGCCGTGTCGGGCGCCGCGAGCTGAGCGCTCACCCCTCGAGCCACCCGCGGAGCCGCTGGTAGACCTCCTCGTGGGCGAGCAGTTCGAGGTGGCCCGTGCCGCGCGCCATCCAGCGACGAGGCTCCGGAGGTCGGTGACGCCGACGCTGCGGACCTCCCCCAGGCGGGCCAGCGGCGCCGCGTCGTGGTTCAGGCCGAGCACGGTGTCCACCGGGCTGCCGCCGCGCTCCAGCGGCGCGCCCTGGTGCGGCGTCCCCAGGAAGACCACGCTCCCGACCCGGCCGAGCCGGGCCTGGCGAGCCTGGCGGGCCTCGGCCGCGTTGAACCAGTGGTTCCGAAGTCACCGGAACGTGCGCTATCGGACTCGAAGCGGGGTTGGAGGTCTTATCCCCGGCAGCCCCCGACGGATTCAGGTCATGCGGTAGCCAACCCGCGAATATCAGGCTGAGCCACCGTCGCTCGAAGCACCGCCTCGCCCGTCGCCTTGGCCGTCCGAGTCCCAAGACAAACAGGCCGCCCCCGCGAACGGAGCCGACCCGTTGACGGGACCAACCATATCAGCGGGACGGGCCGGGGGGAGGCCACGGGGGCGGCGCGGGCGCGCCGGGGCGGACTCGGCGCCCGTCCGAATCTCCTCGACAGATATCACCATGAGTCTATACATGTTCGTTTCATCCTTCGCCTGGGGGCCTGATGGCCGCGTCGATCCGGAGCTTCGCCGCCGCACTCCTCGCTGCACTCACCATGGCCGCCTGCGGCGGCCGCTCCGACCCGGCCGGCGCCTGCGCCGGGGTGGCCGCCGGGACGGTCTGCCGCGCGGCGGCCGGTCCCTGCGACGTGGCCGAGGCCTGCGACGGTGTGTCGGCCGACTGCCCGGTCGACGCTCTGGCGACGGCGGCCACCACCTGCCGGGCCTCGGCGGGCCCCTGCGACGTGGCCGAGACCTGCAGCGGGAGTTCCCCGGAGTGCCCCGCGGATGTGCTCGTGGCGGGTGGAACGACCTGCCGCGAGGCGGCCGGCGGCTGCGACGTGGCGGAGGCCTGCACCGGCACCGAGGCGGCCTGCCCGGCCGACGCCTACCAGGCCGCCAGCACCGTCTGCCGCGAGGCGGCCGGCCCCTGCGACGTGGCCGAGACCTGCACCGGCGCCGACGCGGCCTGCCCCGCCGACGTCCTGGCGCCCGCCACCACGGTCTGCCGCGCCTCGAGGGGCCCCTGCGACGTGGCGGAGAGCTGCACTGGCGCGACGGTGGACTGCCCGGCCGACGCCCTCCAGCCCAACACCACGGTCTGCCGCGCCTCGAGGGGCCCCTGCGACGTGGCGGAGAGCTGCACTGGCGCGACGGTGGACTGCCCGGCCGACGCCCTCGCCCCGGCCGGTACGCTCTGCGGCGCCCCGGACCTCGCCACCTGCACGCGGGCCCCGGCCTGCGACGGAAGCGCCATCGCCTGCCCGCCGCCGGTGGGCACCAATGGTACGCCCGCCAACGGCTGCTGCACCACCATCGCCGCGGTCACGGACGGCGGCTTCGAGGCCGGAAGCCCATGGGCGGCATGGGCGCAGAGCTCGACGCAGGTCGGCACGCCAATCTGCAACACCTCCAACTGCAATTCGACTGCTCCCCGTGGACCCCGTTCCGGCAACAACTGGTGCTGGTTCGGAGGGACCTCGGGCCTCGAAGACGGGAGTGCGTCCCAGTCGGTGGCCGTACCGATCACGGACGCCGATCTCCGCCCCGAGCTGGTCTTCTGGCTCAAGCAGTCGTCTTGCAGCAACGTCGCCACCGACTACATGGAGGCGCGGTTCAACGGCAACGCCCTGTTCGGCGTCACCTCGGTCGGCGCGGCGTGTGGGGTGAATGCCTACGTCGAGAAGCGGATCGACCTCGGCGCCTTCGCCGGGACCACCGGAGTGGTCCAGTTCTTCTCGCACGTGAACGCGGCGGCTTCCGACCCCAGCTTCGAGGTCGACGACGTTGAGCTGAAGGCCTGCCTGCACTGACGGCCCCGGCCGACCCCTCTCTCGGGGCCGGCGCGGGGCCGAGTGCTTGGCGCCGAGGCGCGGGAGGGTCAGCGCGCCGTGAACCGACCGTGGAACTCCGCCAGCCGGGCCACCACCTGCTCGATCTGCGCCACCGGGGGCAGGATGGTGGTGCGGAAGTGCCAGGTGCCGGGCTGCTGGCCGAAGCCGCTGCCCGGGACCACGCAGATGCCGGTCTCCTCCAGCAGCGCCATGCAGTACTGGCCGTCGGTGACCCCCTCCGGCAGGGTGATCCGCGGGAAGGCGTACCTGGCGCCGGCCACCGCGTTGCAGTGGATGCCCGGCACGGCGTTGAGCCCCTGCTCCAGCAGCGTGGCCCGCCGAGCCAGGCTGCCCAGGGTCTCGGCCTTCTCGGCCACCCAGCGGGCGTGGGAGGGACCGCCGGGGCGGGGGCCGCACTCCCCCAGCAGCCGCTTGGAGGTGAGCCAGTGGTCCTGAAGTCACCGGAACCTGCGCTATCGGACTCGAAGTGAAGTTGTAGATCTTGCTCGCCGTCAGAGGCACACGCCGCCGCTGCAGGCGTGACCCACCGGGCAGACCACGGCGGTGGCGCAGGACGTCCCGCACTTGGCGTTGTCGGTCGAGAGATCCCGGCACCGGCCGTCGTCGCAGTCCACCTGGCCGGTCGGGCAGCCGGTGGTGGTGCTGCTGCTGGAGCAGCCGGCCAGCACCAGGCCCAGGGCCGGCGAGGAGGGCGCGAGCCCACGGCATCCGTCGAGTCGGCGTACCCCCGGTGATGGAGGCTGCCATCTTGGCGCCCGCGGCGGCCGGAGAGCACCTCGGAGACCCGCGCCCGGGAGCCGATGCTCGGCTCCAGCGCCTTCCGACCCAGGCCGAGCTGCCAACGCTGCGTGCCGGTACCTAACCACTCCGAAGCGAGCCAGTCCTTCGCTGCGCTGTGCGCGCCACCGTGCCTCCAAGGCGGTCAACCCGGCTCGTGCCCTGGATGGGACTCTTGCAGGTGGTCGCGGTGGACCCGCGGAACGAGCGCCACGAACCGCGGGCCACCGATCGTCGAAGCCGCGGGCTGGAGGTGAGGCGGAGCGCCCGTCGTGATTGACGCCACGCCCCGGGAGCCTTCCAGGCGATCGCGGACCGCGCGGCTGATCTCCCGCGCATGCTCGAGATCGTCTCCAGCCTGCGTCACCGCCGCACCTGGCGCGAGGTGAGCCCGGTCCGAGCGGTGGCGCCGACTACCGCCTGGCCAGCAGGTCGCGGATCTCCATCAGCAGCTTCTCCTCCGCGCTCGGCCCGGGCGGCGGGGCGGGCGGCGGCGGCTTCTTGAGCTTGTTGATCGGCACGACGATGAAGAAGTAGACCCCGACGCTGACCATGAGGAAGGCGATCACCGCGTTCAGGAACTTGCCCACCATGACCGAGCCGAGGGAGAGGCTCGAGAAGTCCGGCTTCCCGAAGACCATGCCGATGAGCGGCGTGATCACGTCGCCGACGAGGGAGCCTACGATGGCGCCGAAGGCACCGCCCATGATGACACCGACCGCGAGGTCGATGACGTTGCCGCGTGAGATGAAGTCCTTGAATCCCTTGAGCATGTCGTTCTCCTCGTGGCGTGGGATGAAGCTAGAAGCCGACCTCGACCACGGCGGTCAGCGTCTGGTCCGTGTCCTTCATGCCGGCGGCCGGGCGCGAGTCGTACGCCACGGCGTAGCTGACGCCGACGGTGACCGACTTCCAGAGCCGGCTGGACAGCTTGGAGACCGACCTCACGAGGACCCGCGAGGGGCCGGTGACGGCGGGGAGGACCTCGGCGTCCTCGGTGATGAAGACCTCCTTGGAGAACCCGTACCGGAAGGCCAGGCCGAGCCGCGGCGAGAGCATCTCGGCGCTGGGGAGCGGGCCCACGGGCGTGCCGTAGTACTGGTACCGGGCCTCCTTCGCGTAGCGCAGGCCCAGGTCGGTGCGGAGCGAGAGCCGCTGCCAGTCGCCCTCCTTCTCGTCCAGCCAGAGGGCCGAGCCGCCGAGCTCGCCCTGGAGCCGGTCTTCCAGGCTGGCCACGTGGTCCAGGTCCACGCCGCCGAGGGCGTAGACGGTCCAGACGGGACCGAGCCTGCGGTCGAGCCGGAGCTGGGCCGTGCCGTTGAGGGCGGTCACCTGGGAGGGGGCGCCCCGGGGGCGGCTGGTCCCGTAGGCGCCGGCCGCCTTGGTGGAGAGGATCCAGCCCAGGGTCTCGCGGCTGGCGGCCGCCGAGCCCGTGAAGGTCGTGGTGTCGGAGTTGCCGGACAGGACGA
Source organism: Myxococcales bacterium (assembly GCA_021779335.1). Lineage (GTDB taxonomy): Bacteria > Myxococcota > Myxococcia > Myxococcales > Anaeromyxobacteraceae > JADKCZ01. The sequence goes on from JAJYAW010000137.1 coordinate 6,131, forward strand.
TCAAGCCGGCGCCGAGCGTGCCCTTCCACTCGGCCGGCTTGGGCTCCTCGGCCGTGGCGAGGAGCGGAGACAGGGCGAGGACCGCGAGGGCGAGGCGGCGCATGGGTGTTCTCCCGTTGCAGGTCGTGACGAGCAGCCGGGCGCCATGTTGGGGCCGACCCGGGAGCACCGGCGCCACTCATTTGGGCCAGCGCGGCAATTTGCCTGAGCAACCAGGCTCGACGTGTCGAGCGCCCCTGGGCGCGACGGCGCTGCACGGAGCCCACGGGTCGTCGAGGCGGCTCGAACCTCACCGGAGGTCGCGGGCCCAGATCCCGATGCAGGCCGGCGTCTCGGCGCTGGCGCAGGCCGGCAGCCCCAGCTGGCGCCCGAGCTGCTCGGGTGGCGCGGCCCCCGCCGCCTGGCCATACTCCCCGGGGCGCCCGGCGCGGCGCCGCGGGGAGGCGCCATGCACCACAGCAGGCTGGCCGGCTTCATCATCGACTGCCGCACCGAGGACCTCCCGGGCGCGGCCGCCTTCTGGGGCCAGGCGCTCGGCCTGCCGATCCTCGGCGAGGACGGCCCCACCTACCTGAGGCTCGACGGCTCGGGGCGGGACCTCACCATCGAGGTCCAGCGGGTGGACCACGACAGCCGCGTCCACCTCGACGTCGAGAGCGACGACGTGGAGGCGGAGGCGCGTCGGCTGGAGGGGCTCGGCGCGCGCCGGGTGGGCAGGGTGAAGAGCTGGATCGTGCTGGAGGCCCCGACCGGCCAGCGCTTCTGCGTGGTCGACGCCAAGCGGAGCCTGGCCGGCGCCCCGGGCGCCACGCGCTGGCCCTGAGTGGAGACGAGCTCGCGCATGTGCGGGAGATCAGCCGCGCGGACCGCGATCGCCTGGAAGGCTCCCGGGGCGTGGCGCCAATCACAACGGGCGCTCCGCCTCACCTCCAGCCCGCGGTTTCGACGATCGGTGCCCCGCGGTTCGTGGCGCTCGTCTCCAGTGTCCAGGCGTCATCGCACCGCGGCGGCTGCGCCGGGGCTCACGTTCGCGGTGTTCGGTCTCGACGGAGCTCGACCTGCTCTGGACGCGCCGTCTCCACCGGGGTGCGAGCCGACGTGGCTCCGGGCGCGGCCTGGCACCAGCTCAGCGCCCCGTCCCCCGGAGCAGCACCAGCCGCGGGTCCATCCGCCGCGCCTCGGCGAGATCCCCGGCGCCGCGGCCCGGCTGCAGCGCGTCCTGGGCCCGGCCGCGCAGCGCCAGCACCTCCGCGTCGCGCTG
>JAJYAW010000138.1 GCA_021779335.1 Myxococcales bacterium
GACCAGCCGCATCGCCGCCGCTCGAGCTGCCCTGCTCCCCGTCGGCAGCGTTGTCGGTCCCGTCGCCGCCGCAGGGTTGACGGCGCCGCCCCGGGCGGCGCCGCGCCCTAGAGCGTCACCACCAGGTAGGTGCGGAGCTCGTACTCCAGCCCGGTCTTGGAGAGGTCGGCGGGATCGACCACGTAGCGGGCCGAGTGCCAGTCGAGCGTGCGCAAGGTGCCGCGCACCCCGAGCCGCGTCTGCTGCTGCCAGAGCCAGCGCGCCGGGCCGAGCACGTAGGAGAGGTCGCCCATGACCTGCAGCGGGTAGGTCAGGTTGAAGTCGCGGTGGTAGTCGTAGGGGCCCCAGTCGTCGAGCTTGACGAAGCCCTGGCCGACCAGCGAGCGCCAGGTGAGGCGAGCGTCGGCGCCGTAGCGCTGCACGAGCCGGGCGCTGTCGCCGTTGGCCTGGCCGGTGCCGGCCCAGAGGTGGGCCACCAGCCGCAGGTCGGGGCGGGCGACGGCGACGACCCGCCCGCGCACCTCCCAGACGTCCGCGGCCGGCTGGCCGCCGTTGAAGGCCAGGCGGGTCTTGCCGTCGGCCAGGTAGTAGAAGGCGGCGTCGGTGGTGGTGGGCTGGTGGCGGTAGCTGAAGTCCAGGCTCGCCATGAAGGGGGCGTCCTCCCGCAGGTCGTTGTCCCACTGCCACGGCCAGGTGGCGGGCGTCGGGTCGAAGGTCAGCAGGAGCTCGCCGGCCACGGTCTCCCGGTTGGCCCGGACGGCGAAGGGATCGACGTCGGAGTGGCGCGCCCCGCCGGAGATCGACTGGCCCGGCCCGACGAGCGGCTTCTGCCAGAGGACGTTGGGGGCGATCTGGAACTGGCCGACGTTCCAGGCCAGCCCGGTGAGGAAGTTGCCCTGGTTCCCGCTGCCCGAGTCCTTGAGCGTCCAGCCGGTGAAGGTGACGCGCGGGTCGGGGCCGGCGTCGGCCACCAGCCCCATGAAGGCGCTCTGGGCGTACCAGTGCAGGCCGCCGCCCTCGACGGTGACCTTGGCCTTGGCCCCGAGGGCGTCGAGCGCGACCACGTGGTCGGTGGCGGTGCTGCTCCCCTCCGGGTGGAAGGGGGCGTCCAGCTTGGGCGACCCGGACCAGAGGAGGCCCGCCTCCAGGTTGGCCGGTCCGACGGCCGTGGTGACGCCGAGGGCGGCGACGCGGTTCCGGGTGGTGGAGATCGGCACGCCGGACGGGGCGCCGGAGGCGAGGAGCGCCACGTCCTGCTGGAACATGGCGGTCAGGCCGAAGCGGCCCAGGCGGCGCTGGTACTTGGCCATGACGGCCGGGTTGGCGCCCCACCAGAGCTGCGGGCCGAAGGCCACCTTGAGGCCGGTGAGCGCCTGCTTGCCGGCCACCTCGACGCCGAAGGGCGCCTCCCCCTGGTAGATGTCGAGGTTCTCGCCGTAGTTGGCCTCGCGGTAGAGGCCGAAGAGGTCGCCCTCGTAGCCCCAGTGGTAGTGGCCGGTCCGGTAGAAGCCGTCGAGGTGGAACCACGGGTCGTCCCAGGCCAGGCCGGCCTTGTAGAGCTTGACCCGCTCGACGTCCCGGAGCTCGGTGGTGGTGGCGCAGGTGATCTGGCCGGAGGGGGCGGCGGTGCAGGGCAGGGTGCCGTCGGGGTTGGGCGTCACCACCTGGATGGGCCAGCCCCGCTTCTCGTAGAAGATCTCGTCGATGGGGTTGCGCGCCACGTTGCCGAGGACGTTGAGCGACACCGTCCCCTTCACCTGGGCCGTCGGCTCCACCGCGGCGTCGACGAAGAGGGACTCGGTGTGGTCGAAGCCCTTGCCGCCGTTGGGGACGTCGGGCCTGGCCCACTGCCCCTTGCCGCCGGTGGAGTAGGTCTCCAGGTGGAGGCGCACGCCCGTGAGGCGGACCCGGGCGAGCTCGGCCACCGCCAGCGAGGCGGAGGCGGCCTGGTAGCGGCCGGCCAGGGCGCCGAGGTCGATGGCGTCGAAGTGGCGCTCGATGGCCGCCCGGTCGGTCCCGGGCGCGTAGGGCGGCAGCCGGAAGGCCTCCTGCAGGGCGTAATAGGCGGTGCGCGGGTAGAGGTCGAAGAGGCCGCGCCCGTCCGGCGGCCCCTTGGCGCAGATGCCCCACCACTCCTCGTTCATGTTGTTGGCCCCCTCGACGTAGTCCTCCGCGTAGCCGGCGTTGGGCCAGGAGGCGTTGGTGTCGTGGACGTCGAGGTTGGACTCCTGCATGTACTTCCACCAGCCGTCGGCCCACTGGAAGACGAAGCCGCCGATGGCGTTGCCGACCCCGCCCTTGCCGGCCGACTGCTCGTAGATCTCCTTCCACTGGGCCACCAGGTAGCGGGCCTGGGTCACGTCGTCCTCCCGCCCCCGCCTGGCGTCGAAGGCGTCGGCCCCGAACTCGGTGAACATGACCGGCACGCCGAGCTTGTCGTGGACCACCTGGAAGAGGTCGCGCGCCGAGGCGCCCCGGTACACGTTGGCGCCGAGGACGTCGAGCCCCTGGCACTCCCGGGCGATGAGGTCGACGTACTGGAGGTCGCCGTTGGCGATGGCCACGGGGTGGGCGGGGTCCCGGGCCTTGACCTCGCGGATGATCTCGCCGAGCAGCGAGTACAGGTGACGGGCGCGGGCGGCGTCGCGCTCCCCGGCCGGCAGGGCCTCGATCTCGAAGGAGCTCCAGGAGAGGCCGTAGTTGTTCTCGTTGCCGAGCAGCCACATGAGCATGCCGGGGGTGCCGCGGAACTGCTCGACGAGGGCCAGCACCTCCGCCTTGAGCAGGGCGCGGATCCTGGGGCTCGAGTAGTCGACCTGCGGCATCCAGGTCCCGTCGACCGTCATGCCGTAGCGCCCCACCGTCGGGTTCACCACCGTCCAGATGCCCCAGCGCTCGTAGATGTAGCGGACCCAGCGGGGCGGGATGCCGGCGTACTGCCGGATGGCGTTCACCCCCATGCGCCGGAGGAGGGGCATCTCCCGCCCCAGCGCCGCCTCGATGACGTCGTCCGGCTGCGACCAGAGGCTGTAGTTGTAGTTCGTGCCGATGGGGAAGTAGTCCCAGTTCATCCCCAGGACCATGAAGTCCTTGCCGTCCACCGACAGCCGCAGGCCTCCGGCGTCCGACACCACCCGGATGACGGCGGGCGCGCGGGGGGAGGGCGCGCCGGCCGGCGCGGGCGCCGGCGCTCCCTGGGCCCGGGCGCCGGGCGCGGCCAGCAGCAGGGCGAGGGCCAGCACGGTCGGCGCGCGGCGGGAGGGACGGCTGGAGGTGGGGAGGGGCGGGGCCATGTCGACTCCTGCGTGGGCGCTAGGGTTCATCCTCGACGGCGTTGCGGGAGATGACGTCCCGGTAGGACGAGAAGCTGGCCTTGGGCGTGCGGGCCAGGGTGGCGTAGTCGACCCAGACCAGGCCGAAGCGCTTGGTGTAGCCGTGGGCCCACTCGAAGTTGTCGAGCAGGGACCAGTAGAAGTAGCCGGCCAGGGGCACGCCGTCGGCGAGGGCCCCGGCGCAGGCCGCCAGGTGGCCGCGCAGGTACTCGACGCGCCTCGCGTCGGCGACGTGCCCCGCGGCGTCGGGCCCGTCGGCGTATGCGGCGCCGTTCTCGGTGACGAAGATGCGGGGCGGCCGGTACTCGCGGTGGACGCGGAGCAGCAGCGCCCGCAGCCCCCGGGGGTGGACCTCCCAGCCCATGTCGGTGAGTTCGCTGGCCGGGGGGAGCGGCACGGCGCGGGGCGCGTTCTCCGCCTCCGGGACGACCTCGCTCCTCAGGACGGCGCGGTTGTAGTAGTTGACGCCCAGGAAGTCGATGGGGCCGGCGATGGCCGCCAGATCCCCGGCCTCCACGAAGGGGAGGGGCCCCGGCGCCAGGTGGCCGGCGCGGACGCGATCCTGGATGGCGTCCTCCGGGTAGGCGCCGCGGAAGATCGGATCGAGGTACCAGCGGTTGAAGGACCCGTCGAACCGTCGGGTCGCCTCCCGGTCCGCCGGGCTCGGGCTGGCCGGCTCGGGCGGCACCAGGTTGAGGACGATGCCCACCTCGGCGGCCTGGCTGTTGCGGCGCAGCACCGGCACCGCCCAGCCGTGCGAGAGCAGGACGTGGTGGGCCGCGCGGAGGGCCTCGGCCGGATCGCGGTGCCCCGGCGCGTGCTCGCCCTGCTCGTGGCCGAGGGTGGCGATGCACCAGGGCTCGTTGTGGGTGATCCAGTGCCGGACCCGGTCGCCCAGCCGCCGCGACACGGCGTCGGCGTAGTCGACGAAGGCGTGGGCGGTGTCCCGGGCCCCCCAGCCGCCCCGGTCCTGGAGCGGCTGCGGCAGGTCCCAGTGGTAGAGGGTGACCATCGGCAGGATGGAGCGCTCCAGCAGCGCGTCCACCAGCCGGTCGTAGAAGTCCAGGCCGCGGACGTTCAGCGCGCCGCGCCCGCCGGGCAGGACCCGCGGCCAGGCCACCGAGAAGCGATAGGCGCCCACGCCGAGCCGGGTGAGGAGCTCCAGGTCCTCGGGCCAGCGGTGGTAGTGGTCGCAGGCGACGCGGCCGTCGCTGCCGTCGGCGATGCGGCCGGGCGTGGCCGCCAGCCGGTCCCAGATCGACTCGCCGCGGCCGTCCTCCTCCGGCGCCCCCTCGATCTGGAACGCCGACGTGGCGACGCCCCAGAGGAAGCCATCGGGGAACACGCGCGTCGACATGGTGGGGCGCTCCGGGGCCGGGGGCCGGTCTTTGTTCGGACAGCGAACAAACTAGCCGGTCGCCGGCGCGGCTGTCAAGCGGCGCGACGACGCGGGCGGCGAGGAGGTCACGGCCGGCGGGCGCGCGCCGGGAGGCGGCTCAGGCCGGGAGCGGGAGGTGCGCGTCGATCCGCTGGACCTCGCCGGTCCGCCCGAGGACGGCGGCCGAGGCGGCGGCGTCGAGGCGGGTCCCCGCGGCCTCGGTGATCCGGCCGTCGCGCCAGGTCACCTGCAGCCTGGGCGCCGCGGCCTCCTGGACGACGATGGGGACCTGGCACAGGGTGAAGGCGAGCGCGCCGGCCGGCACCTCGATGGAGGCCGCGGCCCCCGGCAGCTCCAGGCGCCCCGGGGCGGCCAGCAGCTCCGCCCGCCGCACCAGCGCGGCCTGGAAGACGATGCGCCCCTGCCGGACCAGCACGCCGAGCTCCACCAGCCGCGCCAGCAGCTCCTCCTTCACCTGGCCCGTCATGCCGGGCTGGCGCGCGCCGCCGTGGGCCGGGGTGTGGGAGTAGGGATCGAGCGGGAAGGCGCCCCAGCCGCCGGGCCCCTTGCGCACGCCGCCCAGCCCGTCCCGGATGGCGAGGGCGTGGTCCCGGAGGTGGCGCTGCAGCGCCGCCGGGGCGCCCGCGGCGGCGGCGCGGAGGGCCTGCTCCTGGACCGCCACCAGGAGCTTCGCCACCATGTGCCAGTAGACGCTGCCCAGCCCTTCGTAGGCGAACATCGAGCCGCTGCGCCCGGTGAAGGCGCGGTGGTGGAACACCTGCTCGTAGACGCCCAGGACCTGCGCCACCGCCGCGTCGTCCACGCCGGGGACCCCCTCGGCTCGCAGGGCGAGCAGCGCCTCCCGGCACGGCCCGGCGTGGTGGAGGGCGGCGTCGAAGCGCAGGCGCCCCTCGGCGTCGCGCGCCACGATCCGGTTGTCCCCGCGCTCCAGGAGCCGCCGCAGCAGGGGCGCCGCGGCGAGGGCGGCCTCGGGGACGACGTTCTTCTCCAGGAAGCGCGGCAGGTCGCGGTCGGGGTAGAGCAGGTAGCTGCGCTGGTCCTCGCGCCAGAGGGGGCTGGCGCGCAGGGCGTCGAGGATCCGGCCGGCCTCGGCCGGCTCGACGAGCCGGGTGCCGAGCGCCGCCACCTGGCCCTCCAGCATCACCGGCAGGCGCTCCACGCCGACCCCCGGCGCCGGCGAGCGGGGGGCCAGCAGGTTGTAGGCGTGGAACAGGCCGTCCGGCCGGCGGTTGGCGGCGATGGAGCGGCGCACCACCGCGGTGGCCCGCTCGACGAGCTCCAGGAGCGGCGCCAGCGGGGCCGGGGCCGGGGCCGAGAGGCCGTCCCGGTAGAGCCCGGCGCGGTAGCCGGAGGCGGGCTCGCCGAGCGCCTCCATGACCGCCAGCCGGTCGGCGTCGGAGACGGCCGGCCCCGAGAGCGCCCCCTCGAAGCGGGCCAGCGCCGCGCGGGTGGCCTCGGCCCAGGCCGCCACCTCCGGGGAGAGGAGGACGGCGCGGCCGCGCAGCGGCGCGAGGAGCGGCGGGAGGAAGGCCAGGTAGCGCTCCAGGTGGCAGAGCGTGACCACCGACAGCCCCCAGCCGACCAGGGCGTTGTTGGCGTCGTTCCACTCCGGCCGCCCGGTGTTCATCCAGACGCCGCCCTCCGGCACCAGGGCGGCCAGCTTGGCCAGCGCCGGGACGAGCAGCTTCTCCAGGAGGGTGACCCGGTGCAGGCCGCCGGGGCCGTGGAGGAGCCGGCCGTCGGCGCCCATCCGGCCGGCGCGCTCCAGGGCGCGGCGGTGGCGCACCTCGTCGAAGGCGATGGTCCGGTGCGGATCGGCCAGGAGCTGCCGGAGCGGCGCCAGCGCGTAGGGGACGTCGGCGTAGGTGAAGATGGGCCGCTCCAGCAGCGCCGGGAGCCGCTCCGGGTGGAGGTCCCGCGAGCGCTCCAGCAGCCGGACCAGGTAGACGAGCTGGTGGTCGCCCCAGTAGCCGATGGCCGACCAGGCGCGGCCCGGCTCGGGGACCTCCCAGTCGATCCCGTCGGAGGAGATCCGGTAGGGGTTGTGGCCGTCGGCGGTGGACGCGTCGACGAACCGGGCGATCATCCCCTCGACGAACTCCGGGTGGGACAGGGAGAGCGCCTCCCAGTTCTGGAAGAGGTCGCGCCAGTTCCCCTGGTAGGCCAGCCGCTGGCCGCCCCGGTCGTCGCGGACCTGGATGTCGAAGCTGTTCCAGGGGCGGCTGGGATCCCCGTGGCGCCGGCTGAAGGTGAGGGGGAGGTACTCGAGCGCCAGCCGCTCCAGGTCCGGGTCGCCGGCCGTGGCCAGGCGGGCCAGCACCTCCTGGCGCGGCGCCAGCGCCGGCAGCGCGGCCAGCAGCGTGGCGTGGCGCCGGTGGACCTCCCGGTTGGAGCGGGCCACGAAGGCCGCCAGGTCGGCGGCCGGCACGTCGTGCCCGTGCGCGAAGAGGCCGCCCCGCAGGTCGTTGAAGAGGACGTTGGCGGTGTGGTGGGCCGCCGCCTCGCCGTCGGCGCTCCGCTGCAGCCCGTCGGTGGCGGCCACCAGGGCGCGGAGCCGGGCGGCCCCCGCCGCCACGTCGGCCTCCACGGCGGCCGCGA
>JAJYAW010000139.1 GCA_021779335.1 Myxococcales bacterium
GCGGCGCCGGGCGCCGCCGCTGGGCTGGGCGCGGTCACGAGGCGCTCCCCGCCGGCGGCCGGTCCGGCGGCTCCGCCGCGCCCATGCGGCGCAGGAAGCTCCCCAGCGTCAGGACCGAGAGGAGGAGGATGACCGAGAGCCCGGCCTGCACCGGCAGGGACGGCTCGTGCCCCGCGCCGAGCTCGAAGAGCGCGATGGCGTACTCGATCCGGAGCAGCCCGACGATCTGCCCGAAGGTGCTGGCCTGGGTGGCGAGGATGAGGAGGCCGAGCAGGAGCCCCGCCGTGGCGACCGCCACCCGGAGCGAGGCCACGCCCTCGGCGGACCGCACCAGGCCGGCGAAGCGGAACGCGAGGAGCACGGCCGCGCCGGCCATGGCCCAGGAGAGCAGGTTGGCGGGGATGACGTCGGTGCGGGCGGAGGGGGCCTCCCGCCGCATGATGGCCACCAGGTGGCGCGGCACGAACCAGGTCCGGAGCACCAGCAGGTCCACCAGGAGCACGGCGCCCGCCCCCGTGGCGGGCCAGCCGCGGTGGGAGACCATGGCGGTCATGAGCAGCCCCTGGAGCCCGAGCCCGACCAGGCTGATGCGCCAGGAGGAGGTCAGCAGGGGCAGGACCAGCACCACCAGCAGCGCGATGAGCAGGTAGGTCACCGGCCGCCCCCCTGCCACCAGGCCGTGGTGAGCAGCGCCACGAAGGCCGAGGCCGCCCCCACCAGCACGTACTGGGGGATCACCTGGAGCTTGAGCCGGGCCACCAGCGACTCCACCAGGCCCACGCCCACCGCCACCGCGAGCGTCAGCGCCAGGTTCACCGCCGCGACCAGCCCCGGCCCGTCGGCCGGCCCCAGCGGGTTCAACATGCCGGCGATGAGCGCCGCGCAGACCGTGAGCTTCACGGCGGCCGCGTACTGGACCGCGGCCAGGTCCGGCCCGGCGTGGTCCAGGATCATCACCTCGTGGATCATGGTCAGCTCGAGGTGCGTGGTCGGGTCGTCGACGGGGACCCGCGCCGCCTCCACCTGCAGCAGGATGACCAGGGTGACGAGGACGCCGGCGCTCACCACCGCCTGGGCGACCGAGCCGAAGCCGACGTGGAGCAGCGAGGAGAAGGAGGCCTGGCCGGTGGCGGCGGCCAGCGTCCCCAGGGCCAGGAACAGGGCCGGCTCGACGAGCGCCGAGAAGGTGGCCTCGCGGCTGGCCCCCATCCCCTCGAAGGAGCTCCCCGTGTCGAGCGCCGCCAGCATCAGGGCGAGGCGGCCCAGCCCCCACAGGTAGGCGAAGACCACGAAGTCGTAGCGGAAGGCCAGCGGCGCGAAGGCCCCGAGGAGGGGCGCCACCAGGCCGGCCACCAGCGTGCTCGCCAGGAGGACGAGCGGCCCGGCCACGAAGAGCACCGTCGTGACCCGGCTGTAGACCGGCCGCTTGCGGAGGAGGCGGCGCAGGTCGGAGAGGGACTGCAGGAGCCGCGGCCCCTTCCGCCCGGCCCAGCGCGCCTTGGTGCGGTTCACCAGCCCGACGACCGGGAAGGGCAGCAGCAGGAGCGCCGCGAGGTGGGCCAGCCCGAGGAGCGCGCTCACCGGCCACCCCCGGCCGCCGTCAGCACCATGCCGATCACCACCAGCAGCACCACCAGCCCGGCGGCCAGGGAGAAGCGCGGCTCGACCGGGATCTGCCTCGCCAGCCGCGTCACCAGGCCGTCCCCCTCCCCCATGACCTCGAACATGCGCTGCTCGACCGCGTCGACGCAGTGGGTGTTGATGTGATCGCCCGGCGGCGGGAAGGGCCCCTCGGGCAGCCGCTCGCGCCGGAGGTGCCGGAGCACGGTGGGGAAGATCCCGGTGAACTGCGACGAGAAGGCGGTCCCGGTGTACTGCATGCGCGGCGTGGGGGCCGTGTAGCCGCAGCCCCAGGTGACGCGCCTCGGGGCGGCCGCGCCCCGCTGCAGCCACCAGCGGACCGCCGCCAGCGCCGCCAGCACCAGCAGCAGGAGGGCGCCGACGCCGGCGACCGGCCCGAGCAGGGCCGCCGCGCCGAGCTGGGTCGCGGGGCGGGCGCCCTCCAGCCCGGCCAGGAAGAGGGCGGCGGGCTGCTCGACCACCGCCAGGCCGAGCCAGGGGAGCAGCCCGAGGGCGAGGACGCCCAGGGCGAGCAGCGCCATGGGGAGGCGCATCGAGCGGGGCACCTCGCCGTCGCAGTGCACCGCCGGGTCCCGCGGCGCCCCCAGGAAGGTCACGCCGAAGGCGCGGGTCATGGCGAGCGCCGAGACCCCGCCGGCGAAGGCCAGCAGGGCCGCGCCCAGCACGAGGAGGCCGCGCTCGATGCCGGCCGGCGCCCCCTGGTCCAGCAGCCCCGCGTAGATGAGGAGCTCGCTCACGAAGCCGTTGAGCGGGGGCAGCGCCGAGATGGCGATCCCGCCCACCAGGAAGGAGGTGGCGGTCCACGGCATGCGCCGGGCCAGCCCGCCCAGCCGCTCCAGGTCGACGGTGTGCGTCGCCCGGTAGACCGCGCCGGCGGCGTAGAAGAGCAGGCACTTGAAGAAGGCGTGGTTGAGGAGGTGGAGGATCCCGCCGGTGAAGCCCAGCGCCACCAGCGCCGGCTGGTGCCAGGCCAGCCCCAGGTAGCCGACCCCGAACCCCATCCCGGCGATGCCCACGTTCTCGGTGGAGGAGTAGCCGAGCAGCCGCTTCAGGTCCCGCTGGGCCGTGGTGTAGAGCACCCCCAGCAGGACGGAGAGGGCCGAGAAGCCGAGCACGTACCAGCCCATCCAGGCCTCGGGCGCGCCGAGGAGCAGCGTCACCCGCAGCAGGCCGAAGAGCCCGGCCTTGTGGATGACCCCCGACATGAGCGCCGAGACGTGGGCCGGCGCGGCGGAGTGGGCCCGCGGCAGCCAGGTGTGGAACGGGAAGAAGGCCGACTTGAGGCCGAACGAGGTGACCAGCAGCAGGAAGGTGACGTTCCGGAGCGGGCCGGGCGTCCTCAGGAACGGGCCGAAGGCCTGGAAGTCCATCGAGCCGACCTGGCTGTACATCACCATGAACGCGGCCAGGAGGAAGAAGAGCCCGATGTGGGTCGAGACCAGGTAGTTGAAGCCGGCGAAGCGGATCTTCTGGTTGCGGTAGTCCCACACCACCAGGAGCCAGGCCGCCACGGCGGCGATCTCCCAGCCCAGCAGGAACACGAAGGCGCTCTCCACCGTGTAGATCAGGATGAAGGAGAGCGAGGTGACGTTGAGCAGGGCGAACTGGACGCCGGCGTTGCGGGTCCTGAACCAGGGGCGGAGGTACCCGAGCGCGTAGACCGTCCCGACCAGCGTCAGGGGGAGCGACCAGGCCAGGAAGAAGGCGCCCAGCGGATCGAGGTGCACCGCGATCCGGTCGATGGGGAAGGACCAGGCCACCGAGGAGCGCAGGTCGCCGCCGCCCAGCAGCACCGGCACGACCTCGATCAGCACGAGCGCGGTCGCGACGGCCTGCGAGCCGATGGCCGCCCAGCCGCGGTGCTCGTTGTCCTTGAGGCCGAGGGACAGCGCGGCGCCCACCAGCAGGGCCAGGGCGGCCAGCCACAGCAGCGTCATGTCCGCGCCTCCGCCAGCCCCAGCACCACGTCCACCGAGCCGCTCAGCGCGGCGGGCAGGAGCGGGCAGCGCAGCACCCCCACCCCGCCCCGGGCCCAGGCCGGCGGCTCCTCCGCCTGCCGGTTGCGGACGACCAGCATCGGCAGCCCGGGCCGGCGCCGCCCCTTCTCCGCCAGCAGCAGGCTCACGTCGCCGGTGGAGACCTCGGGGGAGGCGATGAGGAGCACCAGGTCCGGCTCGAGGAGGGCCCGGGCGGCCTCGGCCGCGCTGGCCGCGAAGCGGAGCAGGAAGTCGGCCCGCTCGCGGAGCTCCCCGAACAGCCCCTCGCGATCGGTCGAGGCGGGAGCCACCACGAGGAGGGCTCGCGCCCGGCCTCCGGCCTTCGCGCCGTCGGTGGTCCGGGCTCGCTGGGTCACGGCCGCCCTCTCAGCACGAACCGCGCCAGCGCGCGCTGCCGCCTCAACCGCCCGGATTCACGGGCCCTGGCCGGCCCGACCGGAGCGGCGCCGCCGCGACCTGGCCGATTCGGCCCGCTCGTGCCGAATCGGCATCGGCGCGCGGCGACCCCCGCTGCTGGTACAGCCTCAGCTTCGTGTAGAGGGTCCGCAGGCCGATGCCGAGCACCTGGGCGGCCTCCCGCTTGTTCGGGTGGCGCCGCAGGGTGGCCAGGAGGAGCTCCCGCTCCGCGGCCGCCAGGGTCGAGCCGACGGCGAGCGTGACGCGGTCGCCGTCCGCCGCGCCGGCGAGGGGGGCGCGCCCGGCCCAGCCTCCGCGTCCCGACAGGTCCGCGAAGCCGTCGATCCCCACGGTGTCGCCGGACGCCAGGATGGCGGCGCTCTCCACCGCGTTCTTCAGCTCCCGGACGTTGCCGGGCCACTCGTACTCCATGATGGCCCTGAGCGCCTGGGGCGAGATCCCCTGGATCTTCTGGTCGTTGCGCCGGTTGAAGTCGGCGATGAAGGAGTCGATGAGCGCGGGGATGTCCTCCTTGCGCTCGCGCAGCGGCGGGATGACCAGCGTCACCACCTTGAGCCGGTAGTAGAGGTCCTCGCGGAACTTCCCGGCGCGGATGGCTTCGTCGATGTTCCGGTTGGTGGCGGCCAGGACGCTCAGGTCCACCTTCACCTTGCCCGTCCCGCCGACGCGCCGGAACTCGCTCCGCTCCAGGACCCGCAGCAGCTTGGCCTGCGTGGCCGGGTCCATCTCGGCGATCTCGTCCAGGAAGAGGGTGCCGCCGTCGGCCAGCTCGAAGAGCCCCTTCTTGCGCTCGCCGGCCCCGGTGAAGGCGCCGCGCTCGTGGCCGAAGAGCTCGTTCTCGAGCAGCTCCCGCCCCAGCGTGGCGCAGTTGAGCGGCACGAAGAGCTGCGAGCGGCGCGGCCCGCGCGCGTGCAGGGCGCGGGCGATGAGCTCCTTGCCCGTGCCGCTCTCCCCCAGGATCAGCACGTTGGTCTTGTAGCGAGCGATCTTGTCGATGGTGGCCAGGACGCGGCGGATCACCGCCGAGCTCCCCACCAGGCCGGTGAAGGCGGCGCCCCCCTGCGGCGCCTTCTCCGGCGCGTCCGGCCGCTCCAGCAGCCGGCGCAGGCGCGCCAGCAGCACCTCGCCGTCCAGCGGGGGCGGCAGGTAGTCGGCCGCCCCCTGCTGCATGGCGTCCACCGCCTCCTGGACCGTCGCCGTGGCGCCCAGCACCACCACCGGGATGCCGGGGCGCTGGTGCCCGGCCCGGGCCACCAGCGCCGAGATGGCCACCGGGCCGAGCGACTGCGACACCAGGGCCACCGCCAGCGGCTCGCGGTCCAGCGCGGCCAGCGCCTCCGCCTCGGAGCCCGCCACCACGGCCGAGAGGCCGGCCGCGGCCAGCTGGCGCGACAGCGCCGGGCCGGCGCCCGCGGCGGGCCTCACGATCAGGCAGGTGCGACCTCCACCCCAGCTCCTTCCCTTCGGCACGGCGAGCCTCCTGCGCGACGGCCGCATCCTAGCGCGGTCGCGGCTCGTCTCGTGCTGTTTCTGCACGCGGTGCCGTTTCGGCAGGCTCCTCCGGCCCGGCGATCCGCCGCCTGCCGGCCCGGCGGCCCTCGGCGTTGGCCCGCTTCGTGCTCTCACGCTACGGTGCCGGGAACCGGACGTCGGCGCACCCAGGGGAGCCGCGGCCTCGCATGAGCCTGAGCCTCATCATCGTGGCGTCGATCCTCACCGCCACGAGCGGCCTGCCCGGCGCCGTCCTCTGGCGCCGCCCCGGCCTCGCCCAGGGGGTCTCGACCCTCGCCATGGTCTGCGGCGCCGCGGTCGGCATCGCCGGCGCCGCCCTGGCGCTGACCGGACCGGCCCCGGAGTGGACCGCCGCCTGGCCGACGCCCGGCGCCTCGCTGGCCCTCCGCGTCGACCCGCTCTCCGCCATCTTCCTCTTCCCGCTCCTCGGCCTGCCGGCCCTCGCCTCCGTCTACGGGCTGCGCTACTGGCCCCAGGCCGAGCGCGGGGCCCAGGCCGTCCGCCTCCAGCTCTTCTTCGGCCTGGTGACCGGCGCCATGACGCTGGTCTGCGTCTCCGCCAACGCCGTCCTCTTCCTGGCGGCCTGGGAGGTGATGGCCCTCGCCGGCTTCCTCCTGGTGCTCACCGAGCACGAGAGGCCCGAGGCCCAGCGGGCGGCCTTCGTCTACCTGGCGGCGGCGCACGCCGGCAACCTGGCCCTCTTCGCCCTCTTCGCCCTGCTGGGGCGCATGGCCGGCTCCTTCGAGTTCGCCGCCATGGCGGGGCTCGACGGCCGGGCCCCCGAGGCCGCCTGGATCTTCGCCCTGGCCCTCTTCGGCTTCGGCCTCAAGGCCGGGCTGGTGCCGCTCCACTTCTGGCTGCCGGGCGCCCACGCGGCGGCCCCGAGCCACGTCTCGGCGATCATGTCCGGCGTGCTGCTCAAGGTCGGGATCTACGGGCTCCTGCGGGTCACCGGCTTCTTCGCCTCGCCCCCGCTCGCCTGGGGTGGTTGGCTCCTCGGGGCCGGCGCGGTCTCGGGCGTGCTCGGCGTCGCCTTCGCGCTGGCCCAGCACGACGTGAAGCGGCTCCTGGCGTACCACTCGGTCGAGAACGTCGGCATCATCGCCATGGGGCTCGGGCTCGCCCTGATCGGGCGCGCCCGGGGAGATCCGGCCATGGTGGCGCTTGGCTTCTCGGGCGCCGTGCTCCACGTGGTGAACCACGCCACCTTCAAGGGGCTCCTCTTCTTCGGCGCCGGCGCCGTGCACCACGCCACCGGGACGCGCGAGCTCGATCGGCTGGGGGGACTGGGCCGGACCATGCCGGTGACGGCGGCGCTCTTCCTGGTCGGCGCCGCGGCCATCTCCGGGCTCCCCCCGCTCAACGGGTTCGCCTCCGAGTGGCTCGTCTACCTGGCCTCCTTCCGGAGCCTCTCCTGGCCGGCCGCCTCCGCCACCAGCCTCGCCGTCCTGGCGGCCCCGGCGCTGGCGCTGGTCGGCGGGCTGGCGGCGGCCTGCTTCGCCAAGGTGCTCGGCACCGTCTTCCTGGGCCAGCCGCGCTCCCCGGAGGCCCTCCACGGGCACGAGCCGGCCCTGTCGATGCTCGCGCCCATGGCCGTGCTCGCGGCGGCCTGCGCCGTCGTCGGCCTCTTCCCGGCCCTGTGGCTGCCGGCGCTCGTCCGGGCCGCGGCCGGCTGGGCGGCGGTGCCGGAGGCGGCGCTGGCGGGCCCGGCCGGCGAGGCCGCCCGCGCGGCCTGG
>JAJYAW010000140.1 GCA_021779335.1 Myxococcales bacterium
GCCCTGGCCGTCGAGCCGCGCCGCGCCGCCGCCCACGCCGCGCTGGGCGCGCTCCTCTGGAAGGCGGGCGACCTGCCGGCCGCCGAGAAGGCGCTGGCCACCGCGGTGGAGCTGGCGCCCGGCAACGCCCTGGACCACATCCGGCTGGGGGCGGTCCGGCTGGAGCGCGGCGACGTGGCCGGCGCGCTCGTCGAGACCGAGGCCGGCTCCAACCTCCAGCCCGGCCTCGCCGAGGGGCACCACTGGCTGGGGCGGGCGCTCCTCGCCAAGGGGGAGACCGCCGGCGCGCTGGCGCAGCTCCGCCGCTCGGTCGAGATGGCCAAGGGGAACGCCGTCTACCTGCTCCACCTCGGCCTGGCGCAGGAGCAGGCCAACGCCCTCGGCGACGCCGTGGAGAGCTACCTGGCCTCGGCCGCGGCCGATCCCAGGCTGCCCGACCCGCAGGAGCGGCTGGGCCTGCTCTTCGCCGCCAACGGCCGCTGCGACGAGGCCATCCCGGCCTTCGAGAAGGCCCTGGCCGCCGCGCCGCGCCTCACCCGCGCCAAGATCGCCCTGGCCGACTGCCGGCTCAAGACGCGCAAGGGCGCCGAGGCGGTGCGGCTCTACCGCGAGGTGCTCAAGGAGGATCCGGCCGCGCAGGTGGTCTACAAGCTGGCCCGGGCGGTCCACGAGACGCAGGGCCTGGCCGCGGCCATGCCGCTCTACGAGCGGGCCATCCGGGACGAGCCGGAGAACGCCATGCCGCACTACTACCTCGGCTACGCCTTCAAGGAGCGGGGCGCCAAGGCGCGCGCCGTCCAGGAGTTCAAGGCCTACCTGAAGGAGAAGCCCGACGCCGAGGACAAGGGCGACATCGAGCGGGAGATCGAGGACCTGGGCGGGACGCCCTGAGCGGGGCCGGCCCGGACCCTGCTCCGCACGCCGAGGCGGCTTGACCGCGGAGACCTTCTGGACTAGGGAAGCTCCGCAATGCGGACCATCTCCCGCCCCGCCGCCCGGCCGGCCCGGACCGCGGCCGTCGCCCCGGGCGCCGCCGCCCGCCGCCTGCACGGGCTCCTCGTCGCGCTCATGCGGCGCCGCTCGCTGCGGGATCCCCTGGCCGCCAGCTGCGCCGAGCTGGAGCTGTCGGCGCCGCAGGTGCACACCGTCCTGGCGCTGGGCCACGGCGGGGCGCTCGCCATGGGCGACCTGGCCCGCCGGGTGGCCGTCACCGAGAAGACCGTGACCGGCCTGGTGGACCGGCTGCAGCGCGACGGCCTGGTGGACCGGGTGCGGGACGACGCCGACCGGCGCGTCATCCACGTGGCCCTCACCCCCCGCGGCGCGGCGCTCTCCCGGCGCCTCGACGCCGAGGTGCTGCAGGCTCTGACCCGCCTGCTCGGGCCGCTCGACGCGGCCGACCGGCG
This sequence comes from Myxococcales bacterium, assembly GCA_021779335.1. Taxonomy (GTDB): domain Bacteria; phylum Myxococcota; class Myxococcia; order Myxococcales; family Anaeromyxobacteraceae; genus JADKCZ01. Next base: position 1,407 of record JAJYAW010000140.1, read on the forward strand.
CGACCTCTTCCGCATCGTCGAGAAGCTGACGAACTCACTGGAGGACACATGAACGCGTTCCTGGCGGCCCTGGCCGCGCTCTCCCTGGCCCAGGCCCCGAGCCTGGAGGTCGACCCGGCCGCCGCGCCCCCCGCGGCGCCGGACGCGCCGGTCCTCACGCTGGACGAGGCGCTGGCGCGCGCCGCCCACGCCAACACCGACCTGCGCGCCGCCCAGGCCCGGCTGCAGCAGGCCAAGGCCGGCATCTGGAAGGCCTGGAGTTCCCAGCTGCCGCAGGTGACGGCGGGCGCGACGTGGACGCACAACAGCGACGCCGCCAGCATCGGCCTGCCGGTCGCCACCTACCTGCGCGACCGGACCGGGCCGGCCGGCTCGCCCGGCAACCCGGTGGAGCCGACCACCGACGCCTTCGGCCAGCCGCTGCCGGGCGCCCCGCCGGCCGGGTCCTTCCTCTTCTCCGACAACGTCGACGTCGCCATCCAGAAGCTCGACCAGCTCGGCGCCCAGGTGCAGGTGACGCAGGCGCTCATCGCCCCGCAGGCCTGGTTCGGCATCCAGGCCGCCTACCGGGGCGCCGACGTGGCCACCAAGACCGTCGAGGCCGCCCGCCGCGACGTGCTCTTCGGCGTGGCCCAGCTCTACTACGGCGTCACCTCGCTCAAGCAGCTGGTCAAGGTCTCGGAGGAGCTGCAGGGGATCGCGGCGCGCCAGGAGAAGGACGCCAAGGTCCGGCTCGACGCCGGGACCATCGCCAAGGTGGGCTACCTGCGCGCCCAGATCGACCGGGCCCGGGCCGACCAGGACCTCATCCGCGCCCGCAACGCCTACGAGTCCGCCAAGATCTCCCTGGCCAGCGCCCTGGACCGCGACACCACCTTCGAGGTGGTCGATCCCCCCGAGCCGACCCTGCCCGGGGGCACGGCCAGCCTGGAGGCGGACGCGCTCAAGGCACGCCCGGACCTGCAGGCGGCCCGCCTCAACGAGGACCTGGGGGTGGCGCTCCGCCGCGTCTCCGCCGCGCGGTACCTGCCGAGCCTGGGCGCCTTCTTCAGGTACCAGATCGCCAACGTCACCGGCTTCACCGGCAAGAACGACGCCTGGGCGGCCGGCCTGGCGCTCAACTGGACCATCTTCGACGGCAGCCTGCGCGAGGCCGAGCTCCGCGAGGGGAGCGCCCGCATCGCCGAGGCCGAGGCCAACCGGCGCGGCCTGGAGAACAAGGTCACGGCCGAGGTGCGCCAGGCGCTCCTCGACCTCGCGTCGGCCCGGGCCAACGCGGTCAAGGCCAAGGAGCAGGCGGCGCTGGCCCACGAGAACCAGCGGCTGGTGGACGTGAGCTACAAGGCCGGCGCGGCCACGGCGGTGGAGCAGGCCGACGCCACCGCGGCGCTGCGGAACGCCGCCATCGCGGCCACCAGCGAGGCGCTGCAGGCGCAGCTGGCCGCCCTGAAGGTGCTCAAGGTGGCCGGCGTCTTCGATCCGGTGGCGCGCCGCTAGCGCGCCGGCGCCTCGTCAGGGCGCCGCGCCGGCGGCCGGCCGGGTGAACTCGGCCACCACCGGGGCGTGGTCGCTGGTGCCGAACTCCGGCAGCACGGCGCAGCGGGTGGCGGCCCGCGCCAGCCCCTCGCTCGCCATCACGTAGTCGATGCGCCAGCCGACGTTCTTCTGGCGCAGGCCGCGCCAGGGGGGCCACCAGGTGAAGAGGGCGGCGTTGTCGGGGTCGAGCGCCCGCCCCACGTCCACCAGGCCGCGCGAGAGGAGCCGGGCCAGCAGCGCCCGCTCGTCGTCGCGCTGGCCGATGGCCCCGGCCCGCCGCTCCTTCTCGTGCACGTCGGCCTCGGTCCGCGTCACGTTGAGGTCGCCGCAGAGGAGGAGCGGCCGCCCCTCCGCCTGGGCCGCCGCCGCCCAGGCGTCGAGCGCCGCCAGGAAGCGGAGCTTGGCGTCGAGGTCCTTGCCGCCGTTGGGCACGTAGAGGCTGGCCACCGTGACCCCGTCCACCAGCGCCGTCACGGCGCGGGTCTCGAAGTCGAAGGCTGGGTGGAGGAAGGCCGGCGGGGCCGCCGCCGGGGCGCCGCGCACCAGGAGCGAGACGCCGGAGTAGGCGCTCTCGCCGTGCCAGAGGGCGTGGTAGCCGTCCGGCCGGCGCAGCGGCGCGGGGACCTTGGCGGCCGGGGCCTTGATCTCCTGCAGGCAGAGCAGGTCCGGCGCCTCGCGCGCCAGCAGCTCCTCGACCTGCGCCTGGCGCGCCCGGATCCCGTTGACGTTCCAGGTGACGACCTTCACCGCTGCCTCCGCGCTCGGCCCACCCCCCGGGGACGCTATGCACCGGCCTTCCCGGGGGGAAGGCTCCCGCGGGCGGCGAGCCCTTCCGGGATCGCCCCGGACCCCCTAGACTCGGCCAATGTCGACGCTCGGTGGTTCCCAGGTGGAGCAGACGCTGCGCGCCCTCCACGAGGCGACCACGGCCACCACCGGCGAGGCCTACCTCGAGACGCTGGTGAGGGTCATGGCCGAGGTGCTGGGGGCCGACTGGTGCTACCTGGCGCTCTTCGCGCCCGGCCGCACCGACCGGGTCCGCACCCGGGTCCTCTGGTCCGCCGGCGGCGACCAGGAGCCCCTGGAGTACGACCTGAAGGACTCGCCGTGCGAGGTCGTCATGTCCGGCCGGGCCTGCCAGCACCCGCTGGGCGTGGCCGGCCTCTTCCCCCGCGACGCCCTGCTGGCGGAGCTGGGGATCGAGGCCTACCTGGGGATCCCGGTCCCGGGCCCGGACGGCCGGCCGCGCGGCATCCTGGTGGCGCTCGGGACGCGGCCCACGCCGGCGGTGCGCGAGCTCGGGGCGCTCTTCGGCGTCTTCGCGTCGCGGGCCGGGTCGGAGCTGGACCGGGTCGAGGCGCAGCGGGCGCTGGAGCAGAGCGAGGCCCGCTTCAGGCTCATCGTGACCGCCTGCGTCGAGGGGGTGGCCATCTTCGAGCCGGACGGTGCGATCCGCTACGCCAACCCGCAGCTGGCCCGCCTGGTCCGGGCGGCGGCGCCCGACGCCGTGGTGGGCCGGAGCTACCGCGACTACTGCCCGCCCGCGCTGGCGGAGGAGGCGGCCGCCCACCTGGTGCAGCGCCGCCACGGCCTGGCGGGCCGCTTCGAGACGTCGCTGGTGCGCGCCGACGGGGCGGAGATCCGGGTGGAGGTCTCGGCGGCGCCCTTCGCCGGCGCGGGCGGCCAGCCCGGCGGGACCGTCGCCCTGTTCCGCGACGTCACCGAGCAGCGCGCCCTCGAGGAGCAGGTGCGCGAAGCGCAGAAGCGGGAGAGCCTGGGCGTGCTGGCCGGCGGCGTGGCGCACGAGTTCAACAACCTGCTGGTGGGGATCCTGGCCAACTCCGGCTTCGCCCTCTCCGAGCTGCCGCCCGGCGGCGAGGTGCGGGCCGCGGTGGAGGACGTGCGCAGCGCCGCCCAGCGGGCCCGGGAGCTGACCCAGCAGCTGCTGGCCTACTCGGGCCGCGGCCGCTTCACGGTGGGGCCGGTGGACCTGAACAGGCTGGTGCGCGAGATGGTGGCCCTGGCCAGGCCGACCCTCGGGGAGAAGGCCAGGCTGGCGCAGGCGCTGGCGCCGGGCCTCCCCGAGGTCGAGGGGGACGCCGGGCAGCTCGGCCAGGTGGTCATGAGCCTGCTCACCAACGCCGCCGACGCCCTGTCCGGCCCGGGCGGCTCCGTCACCCTCCGCACCGGGGTGGCCCGCCTGGAGCGGCCGGCGCTGGCCCACTTCCACGGCGCCGAGGGCTTCGCCGAGGGGGACTACGTCACGCTGGAGGTGGATGACGACGGCGCCGGCATGGACGAGCCGACGCGCGCCCGCATCTTCGAGCCCTTCTTCACCACCAAGTTCGCCGGCCGGGGGCTGGGGCTGCCGGCCGCCATCGGCATCCTGCGCAGCCACCAGGGCGCCATCCGGGTGAAGAGCGAGCCCGGGCGCGGCACGCGCATCACGGTCATCCTGCCGCCCCGCCGGGCCGCGGCGGCCGAGCGGCCCGCCCCGGCGCCGGACGCCAGGACGGCGGCGGCGGCCGGGCGGCAGGTGGTGCTGGTCGCCGACGACGAGGAGGTGGTGCGGCGCGCCGCGCGGCGGGCGCTGGAGCGGGCCGGCTTCGAGGTGCTGGAGGCGAACGACGGCCTGGAGGCGGTGGCGCGCTTCGCCGCCGAGGGGGATCGCGTCGCCTGCGTCCTGCTCGACCTGACCATGCCCGGCATGGGGGGCGAGGCGGCCCTGGCGGCCATCCGCGAGCGGAGCGCCGGCGTGGCGGTGGTCCTGACCTCCGGCTTCAGCGACCGAGACGAGGCCTCCGCCGAGGCGTCGGATCCGCGGGTGGGCTTCCTGCCCAAGCCGTTCGGGCCGACCGACCTCGTGGCGGCGGTGCGCGCCGCCATGGGCGCGCCCTAGCCCGCGGCGTAGCGGGCGCGCAGCGCCTCGACCCGGCGCCCCAGCTCCGCCCGCACGTCGGCGGGCGAGAGGACCTCGGCCGCGCCGCCCCAGCCGAGCACCAGCCCGTAGAAGAACTCGTTGGGCGTGGTCTCCAGGGTGACCCGCAGGCTGCCGTCGGGCTGCGGCTCGGCGCCGGCCGGCCAGCGCTCGCGCGCCTCGGCGGCCGCGGCCGGGGAGAAGCGCAGCACGACGCGTCGCTCCTGGCCGGAGGCGAAGTAGAGCTGCCGCGCCGCCAGCCGCTCCAGCCCCGGCCCGCGGTGCTCGCCGAAGCCGCGGGCCCCCAGCGCCACCGAGGCGATCCGGTCGAGCCGGTAGAGGTGCTCGGCGGCCTTCTCGACGCTCCAGGCGGCCAGGTACCAGTGGCCGTCGCGCGGGAAGAGGGCGCGCGGCTCCAGGAGCTTGCGGGTGAAGGAGCCGTCCGCCTCGGCGCGGTACTCCACCGTCACCTCGACCCGCTCGGCGATGGCCTGCTCGAGCGCCGCGGCCCACTCGCCCGGCGGCCCCACCGCCAGGCCGGTGGCCCTGGAGAGGGCGGCCACCTCGGCCCGCAGGTGCTCCGGCACGGCGCGCTGGATGGTGCGCACCGCCCGCTCCACCGGCCGCACGCCCGCCCGGGCGAAGGGGCGCAGCGCCGCCAGCAGCGCCGCCCCTTCGCGGAGCGAGAGCGGCGGCGGCCGGCCGAAGCCCATGTCCACGTCCACCCGGACGCGCCCGTGCTCGACGGCCACCAGCAGGTGGTCGGCGTCGGCGTCGGTGCCGACGGCCAGGTCGTCCACCGCCAGCACGTCGTCCTGCAGCTCCTCGACCGAGCGGGCGCCGGTCAGGGCCAGGGCGCGCCGCAGCTCCAGGCCGCGCTCGCCGGCGGCGCGCGCCGCCGGGATGAGCAGGAGGAGGCGGCGCACCCGCTTCTCGAAGGCGTACGGGGTCACGGCGCCACCGGGCGGGCGTGGGCGGCGGCCAGGGCCGCGAGGATGGCGCGCGCCTGCGCCCGGCCCTCCGGCGGCGACAGGAGCTCCGCCCCCTCGCCCCAGGCCAGCACCTGGCGGACCAGGCCGTCCAGGTTGCGCACGCTGAGCGTGGCCAGGCGGGCGCCGCCGTCCTCCTGCGCCAGGGCCGCCCCGGGCAGGAGCCCGCGCGCGCCCCGCGCCAGCGAGCCGGTCAGCCGCACCCGGGCCTCCAGCGGCGCGTGGGCCCGGTAGTCCCAGGGCTGCTGCAGGCGCCACTGGTCCAGCTCGAAGTCGGCCGGCACCCGGTAGTCGCCGCCCTTGGCGTCCTTGGGCACGGCGCACTGGTGCGCCGCCCGGTCGGGCCGGTCCGCCAGCGCCACCACCCGCCCCACGTAGAAGAGGCGCGGCTCGTCGCGCAGGTGGCAGTGGCCCACGAAGAACCACTCGCCGCGCCTGAGGCCGTACCCGTGGAC
>JAJYAW010000141.1 GCA_021779335.1 Myxococcales bacterium
TCCGGCCGCGCCTCGGCCGCGGCCGCGGCCTCCGTGGCGCGCCGCACCCGGGCCAGCCGCGCCGCCACGTCGGCCCGGTCCAGCGGCACGGCGTACCGGTTCACCCGCGCCAGGCCCAGCTCCTCGGGGTCGAAGACGGCGAACTCGGCGAGGTGCCCGCTCCGGTAGAGCGCCTTCAGGCCGTGGGCCGTCTCGCGGAAGGAGAGGACCAGCTCGGCCGCGTCGGGCAGCCAGGCGAGGTCGCCGCGGAAGCGCTCCTGGGCGCCCGGCCGGACCACCACGAAGAAGTCGTGGTCGGAGAAGGCGTCGGGCGCCGGCGGCTGGCCGGAGGTGGAGCCGAGCGTCACCAGGCCGAGCACGTCGGGATCGGCCGCCAGCCGCGCCGCGAGCCGCTCCGTGAAGGCCTGGTGCTCCGCCGGGGTCATGGCCGGGGGTCCGCCGCGCCGGCCGCGCGCCGGCCGGGCCGCGGGCGCCTCACTGGCGGTGGCGCCCGCCCGGGCGCTCCGCCGCGAGGAGGTCGCGCCAGCCCTGGGGATCGGCCGCCTCGGCCTGGTCCAGGGTGACGGTGCCGCGGCCGAGGAGCTGGAAGAGGGCGCGCTGCGCCCGCGACCAGTCGGGGCCGAGCACCCGCTGCAGCTGGGCCACGGTGGGCTGGCCGCAGGCGAAGCGGAGCACCACCGCCTCCTCGTCGCCGAGCCTGGGCGCCTGGCGCGGCGCCTCGGTGACGTAGAGGCGCGCCCCGAGCTGGAGCCGGTCGGGCACGCGGACCTGGTGGAGCAGCTCGGCGTGGCTCGCCGCCAGGTCGTCGAACCAGGCCCCGGCGCGCGCGTGGTCCGCCGGGTCGAAGTGCACGCCCTGCCGGAACGGAGGCTCGTCGCCGGTCCAGATGACGGTGGCGCCGAGCGCCAGCGGCGCGGGGGAGCAGTCGGCGGCGATGCGGAGCCGCAGGTGGCTCCTGTCACCGAGCGGCGCGGGCGTCACCAGCCGGCAGCCGGTGGCGCTGACGTCCTCGGCGTGCCCTTCGCAGTCGGCGCCGTAGGACTCGACGTGCACGGCGCACCGGATGGGCAGCCGCAGCGCACGACGTGGATTCACGATGAAGTCGGCCAGGTGACCGCTCCGTTCCCCGCCCCGGCCGCATGATAGCCGCTCGCGCGCCGCGCGCGCAGGCCGGAATGCCGGGCTGCGGCACGGAGCCGCCGGGTCCGTCGAGCCCGGCGCCGCCCCGGGCCGGGTGGGTGACGGACCTACCCCGGCCCCAGCTTGAAGGCGGCCACCAGCCCGTCCAGCTCCTGCGCCTGGGCCGAGAGCTCGCTGGCCGCCGACGACGACTGCTCGGCGCTGGCGGCGTTCTGCTGGGTCACCTTGTCCATCTCGGCCACGGCGCGCGTCACCTGGTCGATGCCGGTGGCCTGCTCCTTGGTGGCCGAGGTGATCTCGGCCACGGTGCCGGTCACCTTGGCGACCGCGCCGGCGATCTCCGCCAGCTTGCCGCTCACCTCGCGGCTCACCGCCTCGCCCTCGCCGGCCTGGAACACCGACTCCTTGATGAGCGCCTCGGTCTTCCGCGCCGCCTCCTTGGAGCGGAGCGCCAGCGAGCGGACCTCCTCGGCGACCACCGCGAAGCCGCGCCCGGCGTCGCCGGCGCGCGCCGCCTCGACGGCTGCGTTGAGCGCGAGCAGGTTGGTCTGGAAGGCGATCTCGTTGATGTCCTTGATGATCTGCGAGGTGCCCTCCGCCGCGGCCCGGATCTTCACCATCGCCCCTCCCAGCCGCCCGGTGGCGCCGGCGCCGTCCTGGGCGGCGCGCCGGGCCGTCTGGGCCAGCGCGTCGGCCGCGCCGGCGTGCTCGGCGGTGCGCCGGGTCATGCCGGCCATCGACTCCAGGCTGCTGGTGGTCTCGGTCAAGGAGGCGGCCTGCTCGGAGGCGCCGCTGGCGACCGCCTGGCTCGAGGCGGCGATCTGCCCGGCCGCGCTGGTGAGCTGCCCGGCCGTGTCGGCCACCTGCGAGAGGGCGGCCTGGAGCGCCCCGGCCGCGCCGTCGAGCGAGGTGGCGAGGCGGGCGTGGTCGCCCTGGTACCGCCCGGTCACGCGGGCCGTCAGGTCGCGCGCCGCCAGCTGCTCCAGCACCCTGGTGGCCTCGTCCACCGGCGCGATGACGGCGTCCAGCGTCCGGTTGACCCCCTCCACGACGTGCCGGTACTCGCCCTGGTGCCGGCCCGCGTCGGCGCGGGTGGCGAGGCGCCCCTCCACCGCCGCGCCGGCCAGCGCCTCCGCGTCGGCCACCAGGGCGTGGATGGCCCCGATGCAGCGGTTGAGGTTGGCCTCCAGCGTGGCGAACTCGCCGGGCCACCCCTCCTCGAGCCGGGCGGGCAGCTCGCCCCGGGCCAGGAGGTCGACGCAGGCGGCCGCGGCGGAGAGCGGGCCGGTCACCGCGTCGAGGGTGGCGTTGATGCCGCCGATGAGCTCGCGCCAGTCGCCCTGGTAGGCGGCCGCGTCGGCGCGGTTCCCCAGCCGGCCGGCCACGGCCGCGCCGGCCAGCGCCCGCACGTCGGCGGAGAAGCGGGTCAGGTTGCCGCGCAGCAGGTCGAGGCCGGCGTTGGCCTCCGAGAGCTTGCCGGGCAGGCGCCGCAGCTCCGGCCCGAAGTCGCCCGCGGCGTAGCGCGAGAGGATGCCCAGCAGCTCGCGGAGCAGGTCCACGTAGAGCGCCACCGAGCCGTTCACGCCGGCGGCGAGCTCGCGGTAGGCCCCCTGGTAGCGCCCCTCCTCCACCCGGGCCGCCGTGTCGCCGGCGGCGTGGGCCGTGGCCAGCGCGCCCAGCCCCTGGCGCAGCCCGGTCACCGCGTCGATGACCGCGTTGACGCCGTCCCGGATGCGGGCGAAGTCGCCCTGCCAGGCCGCCGTGAGCCGCGGCGGCAGGTCACCCCGCGCGATCCGGTCGAGCGCCTCCGCCGAGGCGTGCAGCGGCCGCGAGACCGCCTCCATGGTGCCGTTGAAGCCGGCCACCACCGGGCGGAACTCCTCCGGCACGGCCGCCTCGTCGGCGCGCGCCTCCAGCCGCCCGGCCGTGGCCGCCGCGGTGAGCCGCTCGGTCTGCCCCACCAGCCCCCGGATGGCCCGCTCCAGCGAGCGGCCGATGGCCGCGCCGAGCACGACGAGGAGCAGCGCGGCCGCCGCCAGCACCGCCGCCAGGGTGCGCCCCTGGCGGACCAGGATGGCGTGGCCGGCCTCCTTGGAGGCGGCCGCCTCGTCCTTCACGACCTTGAGGAGCCCGGTGATGGCCTCCTCGAGCCCGTCGGAGAGGGAGTGCACGTCCTTCCAGCCGCTCCAGACGCGCGCCTCGAGCGCCTTGCCCTCCGGGGTGTCGAGGGCGCCGGCCCGGCTCGCGAGGCGGCCCCGCTCGGCCAGGAGGGCCCGCAGCGCCTTGGCCCGGCGCAGCCACTCCTCGGTCTCGCCCCGCACCTTGGGCCAGCCGCCGCGCACCGCGGCGCTCAGCGGCAGCCCGTCCACCTCCCGGACGCTCGCCTCGACCCGCGCCAGCGCCTGGTCGGCGCGGTCGTCGAAGATGGAGGTGTCGGCGTGGCAGTCGCGGCAGTCGGCCGACTGGAGCACCACCGCAGTGTGGCGCGACAGGGCCAGGGTGTTGAGGAAGCGCTGCGCGTCCTTGAAGCCGGCCTCCACGCCGGCCAGGGCGCGCACCTCGGGGAGCTGCGAGTCGGAGACCAGGCCGAGCTGGTCGCCCAGCGCCGAGAGCCCGAGCCAGGAGGCGACCCCGATGGCCGCCGCCAGGAGCAGCGCCGCCCCGAAGCCCAGGAAGACCTTGGTGCGCGTCCGCAGCTGTCGCATGTCCCACCCCGGGCGCAGGCCTGCCGCGCGCCACTGGAGGGGAGGTTAGCCCGATGAGCCTCCCGGCGATGTGCCATCAGGGAGGGGCAAGCGGCGGCCGGTTCGGGATACATTCTCCCACCATGGAGCCACGCACCGACCTCTGGCTGCAGAACCTCCTCGACGAGCGGGACGGCGCCGCCCTGTACGAGGGGCTGGCCAGGTACGAGAAGGACCTCGCCAAGGCCCAGGCCTTCCGCGAGCTCGCCGAGGCGGAGCGGCGCCACGCCGACGTCTGGGTCCGCAAGCTCGAGAAGCAGGGCGTGGCCATCCCGGCCGACCGCGCCTCCTCCCGCATCCGCGCCCTCGTCTGGCTGGCGCGCCGGCTCGGCTCCGACGCCGTGGTGCCCATGATCCTGGACGCCGAGGCCGGCGACGCCGACAAGTACGACGCGCAGGGAGGCGACGCCTCCGCCATCGCCGACGAGGAGCGCGCCCACCGGGTGGTGCTGGCCGGCATGGGCAAGGACAAGCCCACCGACGCGCGCGGGCTCATCGCGGTGCGCGAGCGCTGGCACGGCTCCTCCGGGCGCGCCGGGACCGTCCGGGCCGCCATCTTCGGCATGAACGACGGCCTCCTCTCCAACCTGTCGCTCATCCTGGGCGTGGCCGGCGCCGGCGTGGAGCCGCACGCGGTGGTGGTGACCGGCTTCGCCGGCCTGCTGGCCGGCGCCTTCTCCATGGCGGCCGGCGAGTACAGCTCGGTCGCCTCGCAGCGCGACCTGCTCTCCCGCCAGGTCGAGCTGGAGAAGCGCGAGATCGAGGAGGCCCCGGAGGAGGAGGCGGCCGAGCTGGCGCTCATCTTCAAGCAGAAGGGGCTCTCCACCGAGGAGGCCTCGCGGGTGGCGGCCGGCCTGCTCAAGAACCCGGAGCACGCCGCCGACACGCTGGTGCGCGAGGAGCTGGGGCTCGACCCCGACGACCTGGGCTCGCCGGTGGGCGCGGCGACCTCCTCCTTCGCCATGTTCGCGGTGGGGGCCCTCGTCCCCGTCATCCCCTTCCTCCTCACCGAGGGGACGCCGGCGGTGGTGACGGCGACGGTCCTGGCGGGGGCCGTGCTGGCGGGGGTGGGGGCCGCCGTCGGCTTCCTCTCCGGCACCAGCATGGCCAGGTCGGCGGCGCGGATGCTCGGCCTGGCGGTGCTGGCGGCCGGGATCACCTACGCCGTCGGGCGGCTCTTCGGCGCGGCCGTGGGCTGAGCCCGGGCCCGGCCGCTACCAGTCGCGCTCGGCCACCAGCGCCGCCAGCTCGCGGTGGAGGACCTCCTCGTCGTCGAGGTTCACCTCCACCAGCCGGCGCAGGTGCTCCACCGACTCGAGCTCCATCTCGTCGGCCTTCACGCCGACGCGCTGGCCGTTCACGTGGGCCACCTCGCCGTCCATGCGGATGAAGGCGTCGCCGGCGTCGAGCCGGATGACGAGCGAGCAGGTGTCGCCCGCCTCGAGGGCCAGGCCCGGGCCCACCTCCACGAGCGCCCCCTTGAGCGAGACGTCCAGCACCTCGCAGTCGGCGCGCCACGCCTTCAGGTCGAGCACCGCCGGGCGGTGGAAGGTGATGCGGGAGAAGCGGCGGGGGCTGATGGGGGGGGCGGCGTCGGCCATGGCATCACCTCGGGGGCATCGTGCCGCCCGGGCGGCCTGGCGGCAAGCGCCGCCCGGTCACCGCCTCCGGCCGGGGTGGCGCGGCGCGGCGGGCGCTAGGCCAGCGCCGTCGGCGCGACGGCGCGATCGAGATCGCGATCGGTCTGGCCCACGTGGGCCTCGAGCCAGGCGGTCACGTGGCGGGCCACCTGGAGGTCGGCGAGCGCGCCCGGCCCGCGCCGCCCGAGCTCCGCGGAGACCACGGCGAGGTCCGCCAGGAAGCGCTGGTGCTCGCTGGCGTGGCGCTCCAGGCTCGCCGAGCCGGCCTCGCGGAGGATCTGCTCCTCCGACTCGAAGAGGTGACGGGCCAGCTCGCTCAGGCGCGCCACGTGGGCGCGGGCCTCCGGCGCCCGCTCGTCGCGGGCCGCCTCGACGAGCTGCGTGACGCGCCGGAACAGCTCCAGCTGGAGTGAGTCGATCGCCTCGTGGCCGGTCGAGAGCGGCTGGTTCCAACCGATGTGCATGGACCCTCCGGGGCTGGCGGGCGCGCCTCCAGCGGGGACGCACGCTATCGCGTCCCGCGCGGGGCGTACAAGGCTCGCCGGGTCCGTCTTCGAGGACCTCCTGGCCGCCCGGGTGCGCCACGCCCTTACCCTGACCTACCCTCGGGCCGGGCCGGGCGCGGCCGTCCCGCGGGGAGGCTCGCGAGCCGCGTCAGGGTCTGGCAGGTTCCGGTGATGCTCGCGCCGCTCCTGTCCCTCGTCCTCGCCGCCTCCGCCCTCTCGCCGCGGGGGGCCGTCGCCACCGCCCACCCGCTCGCCAGCGAGGCCGGCGCCGAGGCGCTGCGGGCCGGCGGCAACGCGGTGGACGCCGCGGTGGCCGCCGCCTTCGCCCTCTCGGTGGTGCAGAACGAGTCGTCGGGCATCGGCGGCGGCGGCTTCGCGCTGGTGTGGCTCGCCAGGGAGCGGCGGCTCACCGTCCTCGACTTCCGGGAGGTGGCCCCGGCGGCCGCCGCGCCCGACATGTTCCTGGTGGACGGCAAGCCCGACCCGAAGCGCTCCCGCGAGGGCGGCCTCTCGATCGGCGTGCCCGGCGCGATGAAGGGGTACGCCGAGCTGGCGCGCCGCTTCGGGACGCTCCCGCTGCCGCGGCTGATGGAGCCGGCGGCGCGGCTGGCCGAGCGGGGCTTCACGGTGGGGCGCCACCACGAGCGGGGCGCCCGGGAGATGCTGGCGTGCCTGCGCGCCGACCCGGGCGCCTCGGCCGAGTTCCTGCGGCCGGGCGAGGGTGGGCCCGGCGCGCCGCGCCTGCCGCTGGTCACGGGAGACCGGCTCCGGCGCCCCGACCTGGCGCGCACGTTGCGGCTGCTCGCCCGGGATCCGGAGGCCTTCTACCGGGGCCCGCTGGCCGGCCGGATCGCGGCGGCGGTGCGGGCGCGCGGGGGGCTCGTCACCGCGGCCGACCTGGCCGCCTACCGGACGGTCGAGCGGGCGCCGCTCTGGGGCAGCTACCGCGGCTTCCGCGTGGCCTCCATGCCGCCGCCCTCGGCCGGCGGGGCCATCGTCATCGGGCTGCTCCAGGCGCTCGAGGGGGACGATCCGCGCGCGGACGGCTACCGGCCGGTGGCGCAGCTCCACGCCTTCGTGGAGGTGGAGAAGCGGCTCTTCGCCCAGCGCGCCGGGCGCCTGGCCGACCCCGCCTTCCTGCCGGGCGCCGACGCGGCGGCGCAGGAGCTCACCTCGCCGGGCTACGACCGCGCCCTGC
>JAJYAW010000142.1 GCA_021779335.1 Myxococcales bacterium
GCCGCGGCCGGCCCGGCGGCGAGGGAAGGCCCGGCGAGGGCGAGGCCCGCGACGAGGGCGGCGAGGGATGGGAGGCGGTGGGGGTCCATGTCGGCCGAGTGGGTCGGCCGGTGCAGTGTGCCCGAAGCGGGGGACGGGATCAAAAGAGCGGCCGCGCCGGGGTCGCACCTCTGACTACCTGGCCGCCGTGCCGCCCCTGCGTGGCCTGGTGGCCGCCGCGCCCCTCCGGGCCTTCCCGCCCTTCGCCGCCTTCCCGCCCTTCGCCGCCTTCGCCGCCTTCGCCGCCACCGCAGCCTCTTCCGCCTCCGCCGCCGCCGCGGCCCGCTCCCGCAGCGCCGCCTGCGCCGCCGCCAGCCGCGCGATGGGGAGGCGGAAGGGGGAGCAGGAGACGTAGTCGAGCCCGACGGCGTGGCAGAACTCCACGGACTTCGGATCGCCGCCGTGCTCGCCGCAGAGGCCGAGCTTCAGGCCGGGCCGGGTGCGCCGCCCGCCCTCGACGGCCATGCGCATGAGCGCCCCCACCCCCTCGCGGTCGATGGAGACGAAGGGGTCGGCTGGCCAGAGCCCCCGCTCCAGGTAGGCCGCCAGCACCGGCCCGGTGTCGTCGCGCGACAGGCCGAAGGTGGTCTGGGTGAGGTCGTTGGTGCCGAAGGAGAAGAACTCGGCCGTCTCCGCGATGGCCGCCGCGGTGAGGGCCCCGCGCGGCACCTCGATCATGGTCCCCACGTGGAAGGGGACCTTGCGCCCCTTCTCGCGGAAGACCTCGGCGGCCACGCGCCGCACGACGGCGGCCTGGTCGTCCAGCTCCGCCTTGCTCCCCACCAGCGGGATCATCACCTCGGGCGTCACCCGCTGGCCGGTGGCCGCCACGTCGCAGGCCGCCTCGAAGATGGCGCGCGCCTGCATCTCGGTGATCTCCGGGTAGGAGATGCCGAGCCTGCAGCCGCGGTGGCCCAGCATGGGGTTGGTCTCGTGGAGCTCGGCCACCCGGCCGCGCACCTGCGCCAGGGTGCGGCCGGTGGCGCGCGCCAGCTCCTCCTGGCCCGCCTCGTCCTGCGGCAGGAACTCGTGGAGCGGCGGGTCGATGGTGCGGATGGTCACCGGGCGCCCCGCCATGGCCACGAAGAGGCCGGCGAAGTCGGCCCGCTGCAGCGGCAGCAGGCGGGCCAGCGCGGCGCGGCGCGCCTCCGTGGTCTCGGCCACGATCATCTCGCGCATGGGGCCGATCTTCCCCTCGCCGAAGAACATGTGCTCGGTGCGGCACAGCCCGATCCCCTCGGCGCCGAAGGCCACCGCGGTGGCCGCCTGGTCCGGCTGGTCGGCGTTGGCCCGCACGCCGAGCCGGCGGGCCGCGTCGGCCCAGCCGAGCAGCCTGGCGAAGCGCTGGTAGACGGGCGCGTCGGCGGGGTCGCGGGTCTTCTCCACCAGCACCTGCACCACCTCCGACGGGCTGGTGGGGAGCCGCCCCTCGATGACCTGCCCGGCCATGCCGTCGAGGGAGACCCAGTCGCCCTCCTTGACCACCCGGGCGCCCCCCTCGCCGGCCACCGTCATGGTGCGCGCCTGGTAGTCGAAGGAGAGGGCCTCGCAGCCCACGATGGCCACCTTGCCCATCTGGCGGGCCACCAGCGCGGCGTGGCTGGTCATGCCGCCGAAGGCGGTCAGGAACCCCTCCGCGGCCGCCATGCCCCGGATGTCCTCCGGGCTGGTCTCGTGGCGCGCCAGGACGACCGGCTCGCCGTGGCTGCGCCAGGTGACCGCGTCGCCGGCGAAGAAGACCAGCCGCCCGGAGGCCGCCCCCGGCCCGGCCGGCAGGCCGTGGGCCAGCAGGCGCCCGCCCCGCACCGCCTCGTCGCGCGCGGCGCCGTCGAAGATGGGGCGCAGCAGGTGGTTGAGCGCCTCGGGCTCCACCCGCAGCAGCGCCTCGTCCCGGGTGATGACCTTGTCCCGCGCCAGCTCCACCGCGATGCGCACCGCCGCCAGGCCGGTCCGCTTGCCGGTGCGGGTCTGCAGCACGTAGAGCTTGCCGCGCTCGATGGTGAACTCGATGTCCTGCATCTCGCGGTAGTGGAGCTCCAGCTTGCGCCGCACCTCGGCGAGCTGCCGCGACAGGGCCGGCCACTTCCGCTCCAGCTCGGCCAGCTTCTGCGGCGTGCGGACGCCCGCCACCACGTCCTCGCCCTGCGCGTGGACCAGGAACTCGCCGTAGAACTGGTCCTCGCCGGTGGCCGGGTTGCGCGTGAAGGCCACCCCGGTGCCGGAGTCGTCGCCCAGGTTGCCGAAGACCATGGCCTGCACGCTGACGGCGGTGCCCCAGGTGGCCGGGATGCCGTTGAGCTTGCGGTAGGCGTCGGCCCGGTCGTTGTCCCAGCTCTGGAAGACGGCCTTGACCGCCTGGAGCAGCTGCTGGAACGGATCGGCCGGCAGCTCCGCGCCGCGCCGCTGGCGGATGACCGCCTTGAACTCCGCCACCAGCTCCTGCAGCGCCTGCACCGGCAGCTCGGCGTCGCTGCGGACCCCGCAGGCGACCTTCTTGGCGTGGAGCAGCGCCTCGAAGGGATCGGGGTCCTCCCGCCGCTCCGGCTTGAGCCCCAGCACGACGTCGCCGTACATGGCGCAGAAGCGCCGGTAGCTGTCCCAGGCGAAGCGCTCGTCGCCGCTCTGCGCCGCCAGCCCGGCCACGGTGTCGTCGTTCAGCCCCAGGTTGAGGACGGTGTCCATCATCCCGGGCATGGAGACGCGCGCCCCGGAGCGGACCGAGACGAGCAGCGGGTCGGCGGCCCGGCCGAACCCCTTGCCGGTGAGCCGCTCCACCCGGGCCAGGGCGGCCCGCAGGTCGGCCTCCAGCCCGCGGGGCAGCTTCTTCCCGGCGGCGTAGAAGGCGGCGCAGACCTCGGTGGTGATGGTGAAGCCCGGCGGCACCGGGATGCCGATGGCGGACATCTCGGCGAGGCCGGCCCCCTTGCCCCCGAGCAGCTCCTTCATGTCCCGGTTGCCCTCGGCCTTGCCGCCGCCGAAGCCGTAGATCCTCTTCCCCATGGCAGACCTCGCTCGAGTGGGCGCACCCCGCGCGTCGCCGCGGGCGCCGTCGGGGCCAGTCTGCCCTGCCGGGGGCGCGGGTTGGGCGCCGCGCGACACCGCCCGCCCCTCTGGGTTGCGTCATCGCACCGCAGCCGCACCCCCGCACGAGGCCTAGGATCGCCACGTCGCCGCGCCTCCACGCGGCGCGTCGCGCGGGCGGGCCGGGACCTCCGGCCCCGCGCCAGGGGGTGGGTCATGGGTGAGCTCCGTTCCAGCGTCTCCGCGAGCCCCGGCGTCCCCAGGGGCGAGGCCCTGCTGCACGACCCGCTGCTCAACAAGGGCACGGCCTTCACGGCCGCCGAGCGGGACGCCCTCGGCCTGCGCGGCCTCCTGCCGCCCAACGTCCACACCATGGAGGAGCAGCTCGCCCGCGTGCTCGACAACTACCGGCACAAGACCACCGACCTCGAGCGCTACATCCACCTCGTCAGCCTGCAGGACCGGAACGAGACGCTCTTCTACCGGCTCGTCACCGACCACGTCGAGGAGATGATGCCCATCATCTACACCCCGACGGTGGGGCAGGCCTGCCAGCAGTGGGGCCACCTCTTCCGCCGCCCGCGCGGGCTCTACGTCTCCTACGAGGACCGCGGCCGGGTGGCGGACCTGCTCCGCGCCTGGCCCCAGCCCGACGTGCGGGTCATCGTGGTCACCGACGGCGAGCGGATCCTCGGGCTGGGCGACCAGGGGGTGGGAGGCATGGGCATCCCGGTCGGCAAGCTCTCGCTCTACACCGCCTGCGCCGGCATCGCCCCGGCCCGGACCCTGCCCATCATGCTCGACGTGGGGACCGAGAACGAGGGGTACCGGCGCGACCCGCTCTACCTCGGGCTGCGCCACCACCGCGTCCGCGGCGAGCCCTACGACGCCTTCCTGGCCGAGTTCGTCGAGGCGGTGCAGGCCGTCATGCCGCGGGCGCTGCTCCAGTTCGAGGACTTCGGCAACCAGAACGCCTTCCGGCTGCTGGAGCGGTGGCGCGACCGGGTCTGCACCTTCAACGACGACATCCAGGGGACGGCCGCGGTCACGCTGGCCGGGATCTACTCGGCGCTGCGGCTGACCGGGCAGGAGCTGCGCGACCAGACGGTCCTCTTCCTGGGGGCCGGCGAGGCCGGCGTCGGCATCGGCGAGCTCGTCGCCTCGGCCATGGTGGACGAGGGGGCCGCGCCGGAGGAGGCGCGGCGGCGCTGCTGGTTCGTCGACACCAGGGGGCTGGTGGTGCGCTCGCGCACCGACCTCGCCGTCCACAAGCTCCGCTTCGCCCACGACGCCCCGCCGCAGGCCGACCTCCTCTCGGCCATCCGGGCGCTCCGGCCCACCGCGCTGGTGGGCGTCTCCACCAAGCCGCGGGCCTTCACCCAGGAGGTCGTCGAGGAGATGAGCCGGCTCAACCCGCGCCCCATGATCTTCGCCCTCTCCAACCCGACCTCCAAGGCGGAGTGCACCGCCGAGGAGGCCTACCGCTGGTCGGGGGGGCGCTGCGTCTTCGCCTCGGGCAGCCCGTTCCCGCCCTGCGTGCTGGACGGGCGGACCTTCGTGCCCGGCCAGGGGAACAACGCCTACATCTTCCCCGGCGTGGGGCTGGGCGTGGTGGCCACCCAGGCCCGCCACGTCACCGACCGGATGTTCGCCGCGGCGGCCCGCACCCTGGCGTCGCTGGTCCGGGAGGACGACCTGGCCGTGGGGCGCATCTTCCCGGCGCTGGCCCGCATCCGCGAGGTCTCGGCCCGCATCGGCGCGGCGGTGGCCGAGGTGGCCTTCCAGGACGGGCTGGCCGGCGTGCCCAGGCCGCCCGACGTGGCGGCCCTGGTGAAGGGCGCCATGTGGGAGCCCAGGTACCGGAGCTACGTGTAGCCCCGGCTCAGATGCGCATGGCCTCCAGCTGCACCTCGTCCGCCAGCGGCGCCACGCCCAGGAGCTCCACCGCGCCGTCGGGGTCGCGCCACTCGATCTCCACCTGGCCCACCTCCCGCCCCTTGCCGTAGCGGGCGATGATGGCGGCGGCGAGCCGGCGCTCCTCCCAGGTCGGCGTGCCCACCACCAGGCCCACCGGCCCGGTCACCTGGGTGGCCAGGAGGCGGGCGTGGCCGCCGGCGTACGTCTGCAGCGTGCCGTTCTCCACCTCGTTGCGGCCGACGATGAGCTTCACCGTCTTGCCGAGCGCGAAGTGGCGCCCGGTGGTGAGCAGCACGATCTCGTCCTGCTCGATGGCGCGCGGCTCGCCGGCCGCCTCCTTCTGCCCCAGGATGTGGAAGAACTTCCTGGAGAAGGACTCGTCGGTCAGGAAGCAGCAGCCGCCGGCCGGCTGCGGGTACTCGGTGAGGCCGATCTCCCTGGCCATGGCGATCTGCGGGAGCCGGCCGCGCCCCGAGATGGCGCCCAGCTTCGAGCGATCGAGGAGCCCCTCCTGCTCCGGGATGGACGGCGCCAGCAGCCGCGCCGAGAGCGGCCGCACCAGCCGCCCGGCCAGCCCCGACTCCCGCTCGACCACCTGCAGCGTGTCGCGCCGCTGGCTCTTGGGGCGCTGCCCCAGCACCTCGCCGGTGAAGACGAAGTCGGCCCCTTGCGCCTCCATGATGTCCCTGGCCTTCTTCATCATGAAGATGCGGCAGTCGACGCAGGGGTTGGCGTTGGCGCCGTAGCCGTAGCGCGGGTTGAGGATCATCTCCAGGTACTTCTCGCCGGAGATGTCGACGAACTCGATGTCGGTCTCCTGCTCGGCGGCGGCCCGGAGCGCCTCGTTCTGCGGCATGGTCCCGTCGCTGCGCCCGCCCTTGCGGCGCTGCGTCTCGGTGATGCAGAAGCCGGTGTAGAAGGTGATGGCCTTCACCTCGACGCCCTGGGCCTTCACCATGGCCAGCGCCAGCGTCGAGTCGAGCCCGCCGGAGATCATCCCTATCGCCTTGCCCCGCTTCGCCATCTCGCCCCTTCTCCGGTCAGCGCGCCGCGGCGCGCCCGCGCTTGCGCAGGTAGCTCTTCCAGCTCGCCCCGTCCCGGAAGGTCGCCAGGTGCTCGTGGCGGGTGGCCCGGCACCACATGGGCATGTCGGTGGCGATGCCCGCGTCGGTGGCGATGACCAGCAGCACCGCCCCCTCCTCGAGCCCCTTCACCGCCGCCGCCGTCCTGACGATGGGGATGGGGCAGAGGAGCCCGGAGGTGTCGAGCGTGAGCGCGGGCTCGGGGAGCCCGGGCGGTGCGGCGGGAGCGGCGCGGGACGTCACGGCGCCCCACATAGCGGCTCCCCGCCGCGGGGGCAACTCGCAGCGCCTCCGACCCGGCCGGCCCCTCGCCGCCTTGCCCCGCTGGGGTGTCGAGGGTAGGCTGCCCCTCCCGTGCGCACCCTTGCCCTCATCGCGGCGGCCGCGCTGGCCCTGGCCGCACCGGCGGCGGCCTCCGCCCAGGTGGACGCCGACAGCCCGCCCCCCGGCGGCCTCGCCCTGGCGGCCTCCCTGGCCGGCGGCGTCGAGGCCGGCCTCTCGACGGGCAAGGCCGGCCTGCTCGAGCTCGAGGCCCTGGCCGGCTGGCAGCTCCCCGCCGGCGCGGAGCCGGGGGGCCTCGTCTTCAGGCCCGAGCTGGCGGTGACGCTCGGCTCGGCCCCCGACACCCACCTGGCCCTCCGGCCCGGCCTGCGCATCTCCATCCCCGAGACGCCCCTCTGGCTGCGGGCCGCGGCCGACTGGTCGAGCGCCCGCGGGAAGGATCCGCACTGGCGATGGGTTCTGGTGGGGGCGGCCTGGGAGGTCCGGCTCACGGAGGTCCTCGGCCTCTCCGTCGAGGCCGACACCGGCCTCCCGGTCTCCGGGAGCGCCGGGGTCCCGCTCATGCTGCGGCTGGGCGCCACCTTCCGGCCATGACGGCCCGTCTTCCCGTCTTCGAACGACCGGCCCGCGCGGCCGTGAAGGAGAGCACCCCATGAAGCAGGTCAGCTGGATCCTGGCGCTGGTGGTCGGCGTCGCCATCGGCTTCTTCACCAAGAGCGCGCTGGTCGGCGGCGGGTCGCCGGCCCGCCCGGTCGCCGCTTCCTCGACGACATGTCCGTCCTTCTCGAGGTACGCCCTCAGGAGCACCCGGCGCTGCGCCTCGTCGTCGACCACCAGCACCCGCGCCATGACCGTATTCTCGTCCA
>JAJYAW010000002.1 GCA_021779335.1 Myxococcales bacterium
AGGCCACGGCCAGCGCCGCCGCGAGCGCCCTGGCGGCGCGCAGGCGGCCCGTCGGGTTCAGGTGCCCCCCGTCGTCCGTGAAGGCCTCCACGAGCGCGGGCACCTGCCGCCCCCGCCAGGCCCGGACCTCGCGCCGGCCGTCGGGCCAGGTGGACTCGACGGCGGCGAGGTCGAAGAGCGGCTCGCGCCCCTGGTAGGCCTCCCGGAGCAGCGCGTTGTAGGCCTCGCGGCGCTCGTTCTCGAGCAGCCCGCCGGGGGCCGTGCCGAGCAGCCCCTTCACGAGCCCCTTCACGCCACCCTGGACGGTCTCGAGGGGCGCCGTCACGTGGACGAAGGCGGTCCCGGGATGGGCCGACCGGAGCCGCGCCAGGGTGCGCTGGTAGCCGGCGAAGAGCGCGGCCGCGTCGGTCGAGGCGGAGAAGTCCGCGAAGCACAGCTTCACGAGCGCGACGTCGGCCCCGGCCGCGCGCCCGTCGGTGAACGCCGCCTCGAAGCTCCGCAGCTTTCGAGCCGGGTCGCCGTTCTCGGGGACCCGGGCGTGCGCCAGGCTCGCCTGCGGGACCCCGCCGGGCGCCGCGTCGACGATGCGCAGGTCCACCCGCTCCCGCGCCGCGAGGTCACGGAGGCCGGCCAGGAGGTCGAGGCCGACGGACTGGTGGCCGAAGAAGATGCGCCGCTGCGAGAGCGTCTCGAGGTCGCGCCTCGCCCCGGGAGGCTCGGCAGCGCCGGCGGTCCCGGCGGCCCCGACGGCGACGATGGCGGCCAGGCCGACGAGCGCATGTGCCAGCACGAGCGTGGACGGCATGCTTGCCTCCCCGTCCGCCACGATAGGCGCAAGTCGGCAGCGGGGGTGTCGCTCTCTCGAGCCCGGGCGCTTTGCCGCACCCGCTGGCCCTGCGGCGGCGCTAGCCTCGAGGGGCGCGCGGTTCGCGACTGGGGCGGCCATGTTCTCGAGAGAGGTGCTCCGCATCGACGCGGCGAAGGTCGCCGACGGGATCGAGCAGGCCATCAGGGACCAGGTGCTCGTGCACCTGAAGCGGCGCGGCGCCGTGGTCGGGATGTCGGGCGGCATCGACAGCTCCGTGGTGGCCACCCTGTGCCGGCGCGCCCTGGGCCCGGAGAAGGTGCTGGGGCTCCTCATGCCGGAGCGCGACTCCTCCGGGGACTCGCTCCGGCTCGGCCAGGCGCTGGCGGACCACCTGGGCATCCGCCGCGAGGTGGAGGACGTCGCGCCGGCGCTCGAGGGGCTCGGCTGCTACGCGCGGCAGCTCGAGGCGATCCGGACGGCGGTGCCGGAGTACGGCGAGGGGTGGCGCTGCAAGCTCTCGCTGCCGTCCCTGCTCGAGGGGGAGCGGCTCAGCATCACCACGCTCACGGTGGCGGATCCGTCCGGGCGCCAGCGCCGCGTGCGCCTGCCCGCCGCCGGGTACCTGCAGCTCGTGGCGGCCACCAACTTCAAGCAGCGGGTCCGCAAGATGATGGAGTACTACCACGCCGACCGGCTCGCCTACGCCGTGGCCGGGACGCCCAACCTGCTCGAGTACGACCAGGGCTTCTTCGTGAAGCAGGGCGACGGCGCCGCCGACTTCAAGCCCATCGCCCACCTCTACAAGACGCAGGTCTACGCGCTGGCGGAGCACCTGGGGGTCCCGGCCGAGATCCGCGGCCGGCCGCCCACCACCGACACCTTCTCGCTGGCCCAGTCGCAGGAGGAGTTCTACTTCTCGCTGCCGCACCGCGAGATGGACCTGTGCCTCTGGGCCCACGACCACGCGGTGGCGCCCGCGGAGGCCGGCGCGGTGCTCGGCCTGCGCGCGGAGCAGGTGGAGCGGGTGTACCGGGACATCGAGGCCAAGCGGCGCGTCGCCCGCTACCTGCACGCCCAGCCGCTGCTGGCCGGGGAGACGGGGGGGGGCTAGCCGTGTGCGGCGTGGCGGGCTGCGTCGCGCTCCAGCCGGCCCTGGCGGCGCCGTCGCTGGACGGCGTGCGGGCCATGGTGGGGGCGCTGCGGCACCGCGGCCCCGACGAGTTCGGCCTGTACCGCGACGCCCGCGCCGCCCTGGGACACGCCCGCCTCTCCATCATCGACCTCGCCACGGGCCAGCAGCCGCTCTGCAACGAGGACGGCAGCCTCTGGATCGTCTTCAACGGCGAGATCTTCAACTACCTGGAGCTGCGCGAGGAGCTGCTGGCGCTGGGGCACCGCTTCCGGACCCGCAGCGACACCGAGGTCATCGTCCACGCGTGGGAGGCCTGGGGAGAGCGGGCCCTCGGCCGCTTCAACGGACAGTTCGCGCTGGCCCTGTGGGACGCGCCGCGCCAGACGCTGGTGCTGGCCCGCGATCGCCTGGGGGTCCGCCCGCTCTACCTGGCCGAGCAGGACGGGCGGCTCTGGTTCGCCAGCGAGGTGAAGGCGCTCTTCGCCGGGGCCCCGGCGCTGGCGCGCGAGCTCGACCCGGCCGGCCTGGCGGAGACCTTCACCTTCTGGACGCCGGTGGCCCCCCAGACGGTGTTCCGGGGGATCCGCGAGCTCGAGCCGGGGCACGTCCGCGTGGTGTCGCCCCTCGGCGTGACGGACCGCCCCTTCTGGACGCCCAGCTACCCGGAGCGCCGGGAGGAGGTCCGGCCCGGCACGCTGGACGAGCTGGCCGGCCAGGTGCGCGCCGCGCTGGAGCGGGCGGTGCGGCTGCGGATGCTGCGCGCCGACGTCCCGGTGGGGTGCTACCTGTCCGGCGGGCTGGACAGCTCGCTGGTCGCGGCGCTCGGCCGGCAGGTGCAGGGCGGGCGCTTCTGCACCTTCTCGGTGCGGTTCGAGAGCGCCGAGCTCGACGAGACGCCCTACCAGCGCGAGCTGGTGGCGCGCATCGGCAGCGACCACCGGGAGCTCGTGGTGGCGCGCCGCGACGTCGCCGAGGCCTTCCCGGCGGTGGTGGCGCACGCGGAGCGGCCGCTCCTGCGCACCGGCCCGGCGCCGCTCTTCCTCCTCTCCGGCCTGGTGCGCCAGGCCGGCGTCAAGGTGGTCCTGACCGGCGAGGGGGCCGACGAGCTGTTCGGGGGCTACGACCTCTTCCGGGAGGGGAAGGTGCGCCGCTTCTGGGGTCGCCAGCCCGCCTCGACCTGCCGGCCCAGGCTGCTGGAGCGCCTCTACCCCTACCTGGCGCGGTCCCCGGTGGCGCAGCGGGCGATGGCGCAGGAGTTCTTCGGTCGCGGGCGCGAGCGGTGGGACGAGCCGGGCTTCGCCCACCAACCCCGCTGGCGGGCCGCGGCGGCCCTGCAGCGGCTCTTCGACCCCGGGTTCCGGGAGGAGGCCCAGCGGCTGGACGTCGTGGCGAGGCTGCTCGGCTCGCTGCCAGGGCCCTTCCGGCGGTGGTCGCCCCTCGCCCAGGACCAGTACCTGGAGGTGCGCACCCTGCTCTCCGGGTACCTGCTCGCCTCCCAGGGCGACCGGATGCTGATGGGCCACTCGGTGGAGGGGCGGTTCCCCTTCCTCGACACCGAGGTGATGGACCTGGCGTGCGCCCTGCCGGACGCCGCCAAGCTCCGCGGGCTCGACGAGAAGCACGTGCTGAAGCGCGCCGGCCTGGGGCTGGTCCCGGACCGCATCCTGGCCCGCACCAAGCAGCCCTATCGCGCCCCGGACGCCGTCTCCTTCACCGGACCCGACGCGCCGCCGTGGGTGGGCGACGTCCTCTCCGGCGAGGCCGTCGGCCGGGCCGGCGTCTTCCAGCCGCGTGCGGTGGAGCGGCTCTACCGCAAGTGCCTCGACGGCGAGGGGCGCGGACCGCTCTCCAACGCCGACAACATGGCGCTCGTCGGCGTGCTCTCGACGGGCCTGCTCCACGAGGCGCTGCTGCGGCGGCCGCCGCAGGCGGGGGCGCCGCTGGAGTTCCGGACCGTGGTGGATAGACTGGCCGCGCCGGCTGGTGCAGGCGCGCGGGGGGACGCATGCAGGTCCAGGAGCGGGTGAAGCGGTTCATCGTCGAGAACTTCTACGTGGCGGACCCGGAGGAGCTCACCGCCGACACGTCGCTCCTCACCGGCGGCTACGTCGACTCCACCGGGATGCTGGAGGTCGTGCAGTTCCTCGAGGAGGAGTACCGGCTCGAGGTGGCCGACCAGGAGATGGTGCCGGCCAACCTCGAGACCATCGCGCGCATCGCCGCCTTCGTGGCCCGCAAGGCCGGCGCGCCTCCGGGGGCGTGAGCCGGCCGGCCGGGCGACCCGCGGGGGATCACCTCGGCGTCGGCCGTGAGACCGCGGCCAGGGGCGCGACGGCCGGGGAGGCCCGCCCCGCCACCCAGGCCAGGGCGGGGACGGCGGGGTGGGCCGCCGCCACCCGCGGCGCGGCCTCGGCGGCGGGCGCGGCGGGCGCCAGGGGCTGGCCTGGCGTCCTGCGGTAGGTCGGGACGAGGCCCTGGATGGCCTCGAGCAGCCGTTCCCGGTCGCCCTCGTCCGCGTACTGCCGCAGGTAGGAGAGCCGCTGCGCGAGATCGCGCGGCGCCGACGGCCCGCTGGCCACGCGGATGCGGTCCCGGACCTGGACGGTCCGCTCCTCGTCCCCGGTGAGCAGCTCCTCGTAGAGCTTCTCGCCGGGCCGGAGCCCGGTGAAGACGATGGGGATCTCGACGCCGGGGACCCGGCCGGCCATCGTGATGAGGTGCTCGGCCATCTCCGCGATGCGGATGGGCTTGCCCATGTCGAGGATGCAGAGCTCCCCGTAGTCGCCGAGGCCGGCCAGCAGGACGAGCCCCACCGCCTCCGAGACGGTCATGAAGTAGCGCGTGCAGTCCGGGTGGGTCACGGTCACCGGGCCGCCGCGCTCGATCTGCTGCTTGAAGAGCGGCACCACGCTGCCGGCGGAGCCGAGCACGTTGCCGAACCTCACGGCGGTCATCCGGGTGTCGGAGCGGCGGGCCAGATCGAGCGTGATGAGCTCCGCGATCCGCTTGGTGGCGCCCATCACCGAGGTCGGGTTCACGGCCTTGTCGGTCGAGATGACCACGAGCCGCTCGGCGCCGATGCGGTGGGCCACCAGGGCCACGTTGAGGGTGCCGAACACGTTGTTCTTCACGGCCTCCTCGGGGGCGTCCTCCATGAGCGGGACGTGCTTGTGGGCCGCCGCGTGGAACACGAGCTCCGGCTGGTGCGCCTCGCCGAGCTGCTGCATCCGGGCCAGCTCGCGGATGTCGGCCACCTCCACCCGCAGCTCGACCGACGGGCACTCCTCCTGGAGCCGGCGCGCCCGCAGGTAGAGCTCGTTCTCGTTCATGTCGACCATGACGAGCCGCGAGACCCCGGAGTGCGCCAGCTGGCAGCAGATCTCGCCGCCGATGGTGCCGCCGGCGCCGGTGACGAGCACCGTGCGGCCCCGCACGAGCCGCTGGATCTCCTGCCTGTCGAAGGCGACGGGGTCCCGGCCCAGCAGGTCGTCGGGCGAGAGGTCGTGCAGCATGGCCGCCGAGATGCGCCGGTCCAGGCAGGCGTAGGTGGCCGGGATGGTCTTGAAGCTCGCCTTCGACGAGGCGCAGACCTTGAGGATGGCCCTGACGCGCTCCGCCGGCAGGCCCGGGATCGCCAGCAGCACGGTGGAGACCCGCAGCCGGGCGATGAGGTCGGGCAGGTCGCTCACCGCGCCGAGCACCGGCTTCCCGCTGACGTGGACGCCGATCTCCCCGGCGGCGTCGTCGACGAAGCCCACCACCAGGTACTTGCCGTCCTCCGCGCCGTCGAGGTCCCGGGCCAGCAGGTCGCCGGCTCGCCCGGCGCCGACGATGATGGTCCGGAGCGTCGTGGCCATGGTCCGCCGCCGCCGCTCGCCGCGCCACCTGGACAGGATGCGCGGGGCGAAGCGCAGCGAGGCCATCAGGCTGAGCGTGAGGAAGAACTCGAGCGCGTAGACGCTGTGCGGCAGGCCGTCGGGGAGGGTGGTCTCGAAGGCCGCCACGAAGACGAGCGAGGCCGCCATCATCGCGCCGGCGAGGCGAGCGGCCTCCGAGAGGCCGGCCACGTGGAACGACCAGTGGTGCACGCCGCTCCAGATCACGGCGGCGACGCGCAGGAAGACCAGGAGCGGGACGGCGAGCCTGGCCGCGCGGACGTACTCCGGCGGGGCCTCCCCGCCGAAGCGCAGGAAGAGCGCGCCGTAGAGGCCGCACAGCGTCGCCACGGCGTCGAAGGCCAGGATGGTGACGGCGCGGACGCCTGGAACCGAACCCCAGCGCACGATCGATCGGCCCTGCATGGAAGTCCCCCACCTCTCCGCACGTTCACCTACCGTGTACGGAGCGGATCCTACTCCTGCGAGGGTGGGAGGTTCACGTACCTGGGCCGGGGGAACCTCGTGTGGGCCCTGCGGTTTCCGCGCAGCTCGTGGTGGGTTGCCGCGTGCGCCATCGTCGCGACGGCCTGCGCCGGCACGCACGGCGCAAGGATCATCGGCGCTTGCACGCGGCCGGTCCGGAGGTCGCACCCTCGGTGGTCGCTCCCTGGTGGGGTGATCCCGCGGGGGGCCGCGCCGCGGGGCGCGGCGGCAAGAAGGGGCTGCGCGTCAGGGGGCGCAGCCGACCAGGATCGACGTGACGTCCGCGCTCCCGATCGTCCCGCCGCCCAGCAGGTCCGCGCCGCCGGACACCAGGCAGAGCTGCCCTTCGGGCTGCGCGGCCACGCTGACCGCGTAGGTCTCGCCGCTGGCGACGCTCGCGCCGAACGTGAACGGGATGGTGGCGCCGCCCTGCGGTGGCACGGCCAGCGCCTCCCCGGCGTTGCTCAGGACCAGGCCGGCGCCGGTGAGCCCGGTGATCGTCCCACCGACCGTGAAGGTGCTGGTGGCGCAGGTGACGGCGACGCTGGTGACGTCGGCGCCGCCGACGGTGCCGGAGCCGTTCAGGACGGTGCAGGTCTGGCTGGGGTCCGAGGGCTCCGTCCTCACCGTCACGTCGTACGCGGTGCCGCTGGCCAGCGCGCTGGAGAAGGTGAAGGCGCCGTTGGCGGTGACGGGCAGGTTCTCGGTCCCGTTCCGGAGCACCAGGCCGGTGCCGGCCAGCCCGCTGACCGTGCCCCCCACGGTGAAGCGGCTGGTGGTGCAGGTCACGTCGGCGTCGGTGACGTCGGCGGCGCCGACGGTCCCGGTGGCGTTGGCCACGGTGCAGGTCTGGCTCGGGTCGGTGGGCTGGGTGGAGACCGTCACGGCGTAGGCGGCGCCGCTCGGGACGGCGGTGGGGAAGGCGTAGCGGGTGGCTCCCGCCGGGACGGCCGGGCCGGGGACCCCGTTGTTGGCGAGCACCAGGCCGGTGCCGGCGAGCCCGGAGACCGCTCCGCCGACGGTGAAGGCGCTGGTCGTGCAGGTCACGTCGACGTCGGTGACGTCGGCGGCGCCGACGGTCCCGGAGCCGTTCAGGACGGTGCAGGTCTGGGTCGGGTCCGAGGGCTCCGTCCTCACCGTCACGTCGTACGCGGTGCCGCTGGCCAGCGCGCTGGAGAAGGTGAAGGTGCCGTTGGCGGCGACGGACAGGTTCTCGGTCCTGTTCCGGAGCACCAGGCCGGTGCCGGCCAGCCCGCTGACCGTGCCCCCCACGGTGAAGCTGCTGGTGGCGCAGGTCACCGCGACGTCGGTGACGTCGGCGGCGCCGACGGTCCCGGTGGCGTTGGCCACGGTGCAGATCTGGCTCGGGTCGGTGGGCTGGGTGGAGACCGTCACCGCGTAGGTGGCGCCGCTGGCCACCGGGGTCGGGAAGGCGAAGGGGCCGTTGGCGGTGACCGGCAAGCTCTCGGCCGCGTTGTTGGTCAGCAGGAGGCCCGCGCCGACCAGCCCGGTGACGGTCCCGCCGATCGTGAAGCTCCGCCTCGAGCAGGTCACCACGACGTCGGTGACGTCGGCGGCGCCGATCGTGCCGCTCGGGTTGGCCACCGAGCAGGTCTGGGTGGGGCCCGAGGGCTGCGTCGTCACGGTCACGGCGTAGGCGCCGCCGCTCGCGATCCGGGTGGGGAAGGCGAAGCTGGTCGCCCCGGCCGGGACGCTCAGGTCCTCGGTCCCGTCGTTGAGCACGAGCCCGAGGCCGGTCAGCCCGCCGACCGTCCCCCCCACCGCGTAGCTGTTGGTGGTGCAGGTCACGGCGACGTCGGTGACGTCGGCGGCGCCGACCGTGCCGCTCGCCCTGGCGACCGTGCAGGTCTGGCTGGGGTTGGCCGGCTGGGCGGCGACCGTCACGTCGTAGGCGCCGCCGCTCCCCACCAGCGCCGGGAAGACGTAGCTGGTGGCGCCGGCCGCGATGGCCGGGCCGGGGACCCCGTTGTCGGCGAGCACCAGGCCGGTGCCCACCAGCCCGGTGATCGCGCCGCCGATCGAGTGGAGGGCCACCTGCACCGGGCCGGACTCGGCCGGGGCCGAGACGACCGGGCCCCCGGTGTTGGCGTCCCTGCCCCGCGCCGCCGCGGTGAGCGAGAGCGTCCCCGGGGCGGTGGCGGTGAAGGTCCAGGTGAAGGAGACCGCCGGCTGGCCCGCCGCCACCGTGGCCGGGGCGCCGGTCGGACCGGAGGCGAGGACCACCGTGGCGGTGCTCCCGGCCCGCGCCGCCGGCGGGTCGGGCACCACGTCCACGACGGCGGCGGCGGCGGCGCCGCCGCTGTGGGAGACCAGCATGGTGACGGTGAAGCCGCCGAGCTCGACGGCGGGTGGGGCCGAGAGCGTGGCCGTGAGGCCGGGCGCGTCCTGCACGGTGACGTCCACCGCGGCCGTGGGGATCGAGACCTCCGCGCCGGTGCCCGGGTTGAAGGCCGCGACGGCGGCCGTGAAGGAGGCGGTCCCGGGGGCGCTGGCCGTGAACGTCCACTGGAACACGGTGGAGCTGCCCCCGGGGATGCTCTGGGCGGCGGGCGCGTGGCCGGCCGTCACCGGACCGGTCACGACGACCGAGGGGGTGGCCAGGACCGCGGCGGTGGTGTGGTTGGTGACGGTGAGCGCCGCGGTGACGAGCTGCCCCACCGTCGCCTGCCTCGGCGCCACCACGGTGTTGGCGGTGAGGAAGGTGCCCAGGCTGACCAGCACCTCGTTGGTGTTCAGCCTCGCCGCGCTCACCGGCAGCCCGGTGTCGCCCGCCGTGCCCGCGGCGTCGACGACGAAGACGCCGCCGCCGGGGGCCGTCGCCGCGTAGATCCAGGTGAAGGTCCGCGCCTGGCCGCCCGGGATGTCCTGGGCGGCCCCCGGTCCGCTCTTGAAGGTGACCGCGGCGGGCGCGGCGGCGATCGAGGGCAGGACGTCCAGGGCCGGGGCCAGGCCGGAGTTCTGCACGGTGACCGTCACCGTGAGGTCCTGCCCGACCGTCGCCGTGGCCGGGGTGGCGAGCGGGCTCGCGAGCACCAGCGCCGCGGTCTCCACCGGGCAGCTCCCGGCGCGCGCCTGGAAGGCCGCGGCCAGGGTGCCGGTGGCTCCGGCCGGGCCCTGGACCGTCAGGTCATGGCTCCCGACGGCGAGGCCGGCCGGGACGACGGCCGCCAGCCGCGTCGGGTCGGTCCAGGTCACGCCGGTGAGCTCGACGGCGCCGAGCCAGGCGCGGTAGGTGGCGTCCACCTGGCTCCTGGCCGGATCGGACACCCAGACCTCCGGCGCCACCGGGAACGTGCCGCTGGCGGTCACCGCGGTGGTGGTGGAGTTGTCGCCGCAGGCCGGCTCGAGCTTCAGCACGGTGGGCGCCGCGACGCGGGCGTCGCCGCCGCCGCACGCCGCCGCGAGGGTGACGCCGAGCGCCAGGATCCTGCATGCCCACCGGCTAGAGCACATCGAAGCGATACCCCACGTCGAGGGTGACGGACTGCATGGCGCCTCGCACCGGACCGCTCCCGGGGTCGCCCTGCCAGCCGAACCGCAGCTCTCCGAACGCGACCCCTGGCCCGGCCGGGCGCCCCACCCCGGCGGCCGCGCTCGCCGCCGGGACCCAGAACGAGCCGGAGAGGGGCGACGGGGACCCCGCCCCCGAGATCCGGCTCGAGCCGTGGGCCGCGCCGCCTCCGGCGCCCAGCCAGAGCATCCAGCCGCCCACCGGCCGGCGCCACGCCAGCGACGCCTCGACGACCAGGAAGCGCACCTGGGTCCGGAGGTCCAGGCCCTGCACGGCGTCGTCCCGATCGAGCGCGGCGTACCACCCCTCGAGCACCAGGCCGAGGCTCTGGCCGAGGGCGCGCGTCCAGAACCCCACCTCCGCGCCGAAGGACGGCGAGGCCAGCCCGCCGGTGCCCATGACGAACCCGACCTTGGGCGCGAGGACCAGCCCGGCGCCGAGCGCTCGCACCCGGAGCCGCGACTCCGCCTCCAGCGGCCCCACCCGGGCGCGCAACACCTCCTCGAAGTCCTCCGCGGCCAGCGGACCCCGGTACTCCACGCGGAAGGCGCCGGGCGCGTACCAGGAGGCCAGGACCACCGTGCCGCGCCTGGCGGTGACGGTCGGGACGTCGGCGACGTCCACCCGGTTTCCCTCGCGGTCGAGGACCAGGATCCTGATCTCGTGAGGGCGGCCGTCCGCCTGGAGGTCGTCCGCCGGCTCGAACCGGATCTGCCGGGCCGGCCCGGAGCGCAGGGGCACGCTGCGCGTCGCCGAGAGCGCGCGCGAGGCGGAGACCCGGATGTCGAGCTGCGGCCACCCGGCCCGGCGCGCCGGCAGCTGGACCCGCCCTTCATAGCGCCCGCGCGCGGTGCGGTCCCACTCGAGCATCGTGCCGGGCTCCACCACGATGCTCAGCGGCGCCTCCGTGGTGTTCCCGGCGGCGTCGAGCGCGCGGGCCGTCACCGCCAGGACGTCGCCCTCGCCGGCCACCAGCGCCTCGCGGTCCACCTCGATGGCGAGGCGGCGGACCGGGCCGGGGACGCGCTCCAGCGTGGCCGAGGCCACGGAGGCGGGCCGATCCCGGACCCTGGCGGTGACGCGGGCCTGGCCGACCTGGGCCGGCGCCAGCTTCCAGCGCGCCTGGAAGACCCCCGGCGAGAGCTCGGCCGCGGGCGAGAGCACGCCCTCCGAGGCCAGCAGCGACAGCGGCGCGCCGGGGCTCGGCCTGCCCCGCTCCGTCACCACGAGGGCGCGGACCGTCAGCTCCGCCTCCGCCGTGGCGTCGGCGGACGCGCTCGAGAGGAACACGTGGACCAGGCTCTTCTCCGGCACCGCCAGGTCGATGCGCCGCCGGTCGTACCGGGCCGCGTGGACGCCCGGCGGCACGACCACCCGGACGGTGGCGCGCCCCAGGCCGTCCGCCGGCACCGGCCCGAAGGCCTCGTCCCCGACGGCGATGGTGACCGGCGTGCCGTGGCGCGCGCTCACCACGACGTCCCGGACGCCCGAGAGGGCGATGGGCACCCAGGCGAAGGCGTCGGCCGAGACGGCCGTCACGAAGGCGATCTGCGGATCGAGGCTCTCGGGCGGCACGTACTCCGCCTCGTACACGCCCGAGGAGGTCTCCCGCAGCATCTCGACGCGCCCCACGCTGGCGGACACGGTGGGCGGCTCGCCGCTTCCAACGATCCGCAGCGTGGCCCGGCTGCCCTCGGCGAGGCGGAGGGCGTCGGGCGCCGCCGTCAGGACGAGCTTCCCGGCGCGCGGGCTGGCGCCGACGGCCAGGCCCGGCAGCGCCAGCAGCGCGCCCAGCACCAATGCCCGCGGAGCGACCATGGACCCGTTCCCCCCTCCGAGCCTTCCTCGCTCCGTCCAGTCTACCCGCGCGGATCCCGTCGATGAGGTGACCTTCAGGGGCCCTGGACGTGGAGCGCACCCGATGGTGGGACGCGTCACCGGCGATCGGCGGCCCCTCCAGTCGCGGGCCCCGGCAAGATCGACCGAGCCGGGGTGCGCTTCGCGGCGCCGCAGGCGATCGCGAAGCGCGCACCCTGGTTCAGGGGAGAGAGGCGTTGTCGTAGTCCAGGCGCGCCACGCGAGCCGGGCTCCCGAGCATCAAGGCGTTCGAGGGCACGTCGCGCTCGACGTCGGCGCCGGCTCCGAGCGTGGCGCCGCTCCCCACCTGGATGGGGCCGAGGACCCGGGCGTGCGGGCCGATCCAGATCCGATCGCCGAGCAGGGGGCCTCGCGCGGCGCCGGCCCCGGGCCCAGCCTCGGGCTCGAGCCGCACCTCGTGGTGGATGACGCAGTTGGAGCCGAGGCGGCAGGCGCGCAGGCGGATGCCGCCGAAGTGGTGGATGATCAGGCCCGGGCCGACGTCGGCCGAGAGCTCGATGCGGACGTCGTAGGCCTTGCGCACCAGCGCGCACAGCAGCCCGTAGGCCGGCCACAGGAGCAGGGCCACGGGCCAGCGCCGGGGCCGCCGCGCAGAGCCCCGCAGCCACCGTCCCAGCCGGTAGACCGCGAGGGCCTGCAGCCCGAAGGCGTTGAGGAAGGTGCGGAGGGCGGCCGCCCGCCCCTGCCAGGTCCCGCCCTGGGCTCGCAGCAGATCCGCCCGGAAGGTCTCGAACATGGTGCGCCTAGCTCCCGTCGAGGGCGGCCCGCACCGCGGCCTCGTCGGTGGCGAGGCTGCGCCGCAGCGCCGAGTTGTCGAAGCCGCGGCGCACGACCTTGGCCGGATTGCCCCGCAGGACGACGCCGGGCGGCGCGCTCCTGCTGAGCACGGTCCCCGGCAGCAGCGTCGCGCCGTCCCCGACCTCGAAGCCGCCGAAGATGACGCAGCCGGGGCCGATCCAGACGCGCCGCCCGATCTCCGGCTTGTCCTGCCCCCCCAGGCCCCGGCCGAGCGTGACGCGCGTGTGGATGACGGTGCCCGCGCCGACGGAGCGGACGCCGAGCTTCACGTAGCCGAGGTCCGAGAGGTAGACGCCAGGCTCGAGCGCTCCCGAGGAGGGGACCACGTCGCACTTGGTGAGCACCTGGCAGGTCCGGCTCGCGACGCTGATGCAGCCGTGGAGGACGAGCTTCAGGAGGCGCCCCGGCCACCCCGTCGGCCTCCAGAGCAGGTGGCACCGATCCACCCGGTACACCACCAGGACCCAGAGGCCGTGCGAGCCGAGCAGCACCCTGGCCCGCGTCCACCAGCTCGGCCGCCGGCCCTGGAACCGCAGCGCGTGGAAGGCGGCCACGTCGCCGCGGACGCCTTCGACCATGGCGCTCCAGCCCGAGGCCAGGAGGGCCGCCGCGCCCGACCGCGGCGGGGCCGCAGCGGCGCCTTCGTCCCGCATCGCTTCCGCTGGCGTCATCGTCACGGCACATCCTAACCATCGAGGCGCGGGTGGTGGGCGCCGCGGTGCGGCCCTGGCGGGTCACGCGATTCCCGCGCACGGGCGAATTGGTCGCATTGGTCCAATTGCCACACCCAATTGAAGCGGGAACGGATGCCGAGTTGGGCGAGTACGCTGCTCGGGAGTGCGTGCCACCTTGGTGGCGGGGGGATCTGCCTATGCGTTGCGGAGTGACCGTCCTTGCGGCTGCGGTGATCGTTCTCGGCGTGGGGTGCGGGGGTAAGTCCGACCCGCCGACCTACCGTATCGGCGGCACGGTGAGCGGCCTGCCGGCCTCGGCCTCGCTGGTGCTGCGGAACAACGGCGGCGACGACCTCACGGTGACCGCCAACGGCGCCTTCGCCTTCGCCACGCGGCTGCTGAGCGGCGCCGCCTACGCGGTGACCGTGCAGGCGCCCCCGGCCGAGTGGGCCTGCACGGTCACCGGCGGCATGGGCACGGTGAGCGGCGCCGACGTCACCGGCGTCGCCGTGGCGTGCGCCCCCACCACCTACGCCATCGGCGGCACGGTGAGCGGGCTGCCGGCCGCGGCGTCACTGGTGCTGCGGAACAACGGCGGCGACGACCTCACGGTGAGCGCCAACGGCCCGTTCACCTTCGCGGGACGGCTGGCGCGCGGCGCCGCCTACGCGGTCACGGTGCAGGCGGCCCCGGCCGGGCAGACCTGCACCGTCGCCCACGGCGCCGGGACGGTGGCCGGCGCGGACGTCGCCTCCGTCGCGGTGGCCTGCGTGCCCACCACCTACGCCATCGGCGGCACGGTGAGCGGGCTGCCGGCCTCGACCTCCCTGGTGCTGCGCAACAACGGCGGCGACGACCTCACGGTGAGCGCCGACGGCGCCTTCGCCTTCGCGACCCGGCTGCCGAGCGGCGCCGCCTACGAGGTCGCGGTGCAGGCGGCCCCGGCCGAGTGGACCTGCACGGTCACCGGCGGCACGGGCACCGTGGCCGGCGCCGACGTCGCCGGCGTCGCGGTGACGTGCGTGGCCACCACCTACGCCGTCGGCGGGGTGCTGGCCGGCCTGCCGGCCTCGACCTCGCTGGTGCTGCGCAACAACGGCGGCGACGACCTCACGGTGAGCGCCAACGGCCCGTTCACCTTCGCGGGACGGCTGGCCAGCGGCGCCGCCTACGCGGTCACGGTGCAGGCGGCCCCGGCCGGGCAGACCTGCACCGTCGCCGACGGCGCCGGCACGGTGGCCGGCGCGGACGTCACCTCCGTCGCGGTGGCCTGCGTGCCCACCACCTACGCCATCGGCGGCACGGTGAGCGGGCTGCCGGCCTCGACCTCCCTGGTGCTGCGCAACAACGGCGGCGACGACCTCGCGGTGAGCGCCAACGGCCCGTTCGCCTTCGCGACCCGCCTGCCGAGCGGCGCCGCCTATGCGATCACCCTGCAGGCGGCCCCGGCCGGCCAGGTCTGCACCATCGCAGGCGCCAGCGGCACGGTGGCGGGCGCCGCCGTCACCAGCGTCGCGGTGACCTGCGTCGGGGTCGTGGTCCAGTCCTGGCAAGCCCCCACCAGCTGGGGCGCGCGCTGGCCCGACGGCCCGACCATGGTCCAGCACGCTCACTTCAGCGACACCGGGATCGTCAACGACAAGGGCCCGTCCTTCTCCTTCGTCGGCGGCGTCGAGCCCGCGCCGTTCAGGCTCGACGGCTTCGGGCTGCCGGAGCGGACCATCTACGGGGGCGGCCCCTTCCCGGCCGAGACCGTCAACTACCAGGCCCCCGGCGCGGACGTCCTCGACCTCCGGGGGGACATGCTGGTCTGCGCCGTCGTCAAGCCGGACTTCGATCCGGTCGACCCGCAGCACGAGGCCCCCATCTTCGCCAAGGGGGTCGGCAACTCGACGCAGGACATCGCCGGTGGAGGCTGGGTGCTGATGCAGATGCTGGACAGCTTCTGCTTCCACTACGAGTACCTGGACGGGACCGGCGCCACCCACACGACGATGGCGTTCACGCCGACCGTCTTCGCAAACCAGGACGTCTTCGGGGAGGGGACGAACCCCATCGGCCCCGGGATCCGGAAGGCCTCTCCGCTGAACCCGTCCTACCTCGTGGTCTGCGCCGGCCGCGCCGGCGACCAGATCTCCATCGCGGTGAACAGCTTCCCGGACGCCCACCACGTCGTCGGCCTGGCGGGGTCCTCGGGCACGCCCATCCCCGGCCCCTACGCGCTCGACGCGGCCACGATGCTGCCGGCCACCATCGGCGGCTACGCCATCCCGTC
Organism: Myxococcales bacterium; assembly: GCA_021779335.1. Classification (GTDB taxonomy): domain Bacteria; phylum Myxococcota; class Myxococcia; order Myxococcales; family Anaeromyxobacteraceae; genus JADKCZ01. Next base: position 15,459 of record JAJYAW010000002.1, read on the forward strand.
GAGCGCCATCGTCCCGCTGCCGCCCCAGGTCGTCTCGCCCACGGCGAACCACGTCTTCGAGGGGCGGGTCTACGAGACCGCCGTCTGGGCCGAGCCGGCGACCGAGGCCAACCTCCGGGCCAAGCTCGCGCTCATGCAGGGGCTCCCCCCCGGCGCGAGCTACACGCGGAACCGCGAGGCGTCCTACCTCGACGGCAGCGGCCGGCTCCACACCACCTACCGGAACGGTCCCCGCATCGATCCCGCCCGGGGCCTCCTCTTCGGCTTGCAGGGCTGGAACCGCGTGTCCTACTGGCAGAACGGGGACTTCAACGTCGGCGTCCCCATGGTCTACGCCGCCGGCGAGGATCTCACGCTCTGGACCAAGAACGGCGCGGCGATGGTCACCAAGGACGCGTCGGTCCGTCCACCCGGGGACTCCACCACGGGCACCAGCCGCGTCATGCTGCCGGCGGGCGACTCCGTCTCCCTGCTCCTCGACAACCCGCTGGCGAACCCGAACCCGCCCCCCACGAACCCCAACGCCCCGCGGCCGCCGAGCTGGGACGACAGCGGCCCGATCCAGGGCCAGCTCTGGCTCCGCGTCCCCGCCGCCACCAGCGGGACGCTGCGCGTCCGCAAGACGAGGCCGGCCCCGTCCACCCCGACGGCGGATCACCAGGACATCGACCTGGGGTCCCTGGCGCCCGGCACCTGGACGCGGGTGGCCCTGACGGCGCTCACGGCGGACGGCACCTGGCCCTTCACCGCGGCGGTGCCGGACGCCGGCACGCTCTACCTCGAGAACGTCGGCGGGGGCGCCGTGACCTTCAACGCCTGGGGCGTCCACCTCACCCAGATCGGCGGCGGCCGCAGCAACTACGACCCGGGGCCGGTCATGTACGACTGGGGCACCAACAACGACGTCAACGACGCGGGCGGGTCGCTCCGCAACGTGGACGTCCTCCAGCTGCCCCCCGTGCCGGCCTCCACGGCGGCGACCGGCTTCTGCCTGTCGGTGGACGCCCAGATGCCGAGCGGCCTGCCGTGGGCCGCGCCGTTCAACTGGGCGCGCACCGCGCTGACCTGGGCGAGCGACGCCGTGGACGCGACGGGCGCCCCGGTGGCGACCGTCCAGCTCTACGTCGACGGCAACAACTTCGGCCCCACCCCCGGGCAGCTCTGCCTCACCACCTCGGGCGTGACGTCGCCGGTGACGTGCGCGCCGCTGCCAGCGGCGTGGGACACCGACGGCCTCGGCCACAACGTCAAGGCCTGCGTCTCCAGCGCGGGGCAGGTCCGGCTCTACGACGGCGACACGGGCAGCCAGCTCGGCGGGGGGGCCTCCGTCCCTGCCGCCTCGGTGCCCGACCTGGCCGCCGGGCGGCTGCTCGTCGGCAACTCCGACGTCCGGCGCGTCTACGCCGCCATGCCCTGGCACGGCTACGTCTCACGCGCGGCGGTCTGCCGGGACATCGGCGACCTGGCCGCCTGCCGGTAGCGCAGGCCCCTGGAGGCCCCGTGCGCCAGCGGCGCGCGGGGCCGTCAGGGGCGGGCGTGGCGCCGGGGGCGCGTGGTCCGCCGGCTCACCTGCGCTGCTCGCGGACGATGGCCTGGACGGCGTCGATGACCCGCTCCACCTGCGCGTCGGTCATGGCCGAGAAGAACGGCAGCGAGAGCGACCGCTGGTAGAGGTCGAAGGCCACCGGCAGGCTCTCGGGCCGGTACCCGAAGGTGTCCCGGTAGTACGGGTGCAGGTGCAGCGGGATGAAGTGCACCGAGGCCCCGACGCCCCGCTGCTTGAGCAGCTCCAGGAAGGCGCCGCGGTCGACGCGCAGCGCCCCGGGCCGGAGCTTCAGGACGTAGAGGTGGTGGGCGCTCACGCGGTCCGGCGGGGCGCGGAGGAGCTCGAGCGCCGCCTCGCCGGCGAAGGCCGCGTCGTAGCGGGCGGCGATGGCGCGGCGGCGCGCCCACATGGCCTCGGCGCGGGAGAGCTGCGCCAGCCCCAGGGCCGCCGCGAGGTCGGTCAGGTTGTACTTGAAGCCGGGCGCCTCGATCTCGTAGTACCAGGTGCCCTCGGCGGTGTAGCGCTTCCAGGCGTCCCGGGAGATGCCGTGGAGCGACATGAGGCGCATCCGGTCCGCCCACTCGGGGTCCCCGGTGACCGCCGCGCCGCCCTCCCCGGTGGTGATGGTCTTGGTGGCGTAGAAGGAGAAGCAGGAGACGTCGGCCAGCGTGCCGACGTTCCGCCCGCGGTACGCGCAGGGGAAGGCGTGGGCGGCGTCCGCTACCACCCGCAGCCCGCGGGAGCGGGCCAGCGCGGCCACCTCGTCCATGTCCGCGGCGCTCCCGCCGAAGTGGACCGGCATGACGACGCGCGTCCTGGGGGTGACGGCCCGCTCCACCGCTGCGACATCGACGAGGTGGTCGGACGCCCGGACGTCGACGAGGACGGGCGTGGCCCCGAGGTGGCGCACCACCTCCGCGGAGGCCGCGAAGGTCATGGTGGGGACGATGACCTCGTCGCCGGCCTTGACCCCGAGCGCCTCCAGCGCGAGGTGGAGCGCGGCGGTGCAGGAGTTCACCACCACGCCGTGGCTGGCCCCCACGGCCGCGGTGAACTTCGCCTCGAACTCCTTGCTGCGCGGGCCCGAGGTGATCCAGCCGGAGCGGAGCACCTCGACGACGGCGTCGACCTCGAGCGCGGTGACGTCGGGGAGGGCGAAGGGGATGAAGGGCGCCTCGGTCATCGGAGGATGGCGCCCAGCGTCCGGGCGAGGAGGGTGAGGTCGGTCCTCATGGACATCTCGTCGAGGTAGTGGTGGTAGAGCCTGATCTTGGCCGGCAGGACCGCCGCCCGGTAGGTGGCCGCGGGATCGCCCGAGGCCGCCAGCAGGCCCTCCTCGTCCCGGTACTCCACCGCGGCGAAGTCGGTGATGCCGGGCCGGACGGAGAGGATGCGGGCATAGTCGGCGCCGTAGGCCTCGACGAACTCCGGCAGCTCCGGCCGGGGGCCGACGAGGCTCATGTCACCGACCAGCACGTTCCACAGCTGGGGCAGCTCGTCGATCTTGGAGCGACGCAGCCCACGGCCCACGGCCGTGACGCGCGGATCGCCGCGGGACGTCACCGCAGGGCCGGGCGCGCCGGCGCGCATCGACCGCAGCTTGAGGATCTGGAACGGGTGCCCCTGCCGGCCCACGCGGACCTGGCGGAAGAGGACCGGGCCGGGCGAGCTCAGGCGGACCGCCAGGGCCGCGCCGACGAGGATCGGGGCGAGCACCAGGAGCCCGAGGGCCGAGGCGAGGACGTCGAGGACCCGCTTGGCGGCCAGGTACGGGGCGCGCGAGCGGCCGCGCAGCGCCGGCACGGGGGTGCCCAGGGCGTCGCGCATCACCTCGAGGTACCGCCGGGCGAGGGACTCGCGGCTCGCGTTCGCGACGACCCAGGCCCGGCCGCGGCGGCCCATGGCGGCGCGCCCCTCGGGATCGTCGGCCAGCGCGCGGATGGCCCCCGCGATGGCCCCGGGATCCTCCGGCGCCGCGAACACCCCGGCCCCGGCCTCGTCGCACACCATGCGCCGGGCCGCCCCGTCGATGGCGAGGAGGGTCGGCCTGGCGCAGGCCATGTAGTCGAAGACCTTGTTCGGGTAGACCGTCCGGAACGTCGGGTTGTCCTGGAGCACGGCCGCGCCCACGTCGCAGGCGTTGACCACGTCCTTCATGCGCGCCTTGGGCTGGGCCCCGCAGAACATGATGTTGTCGAGCCCGGCGGCCCGGGCGGCCTGCTCGTGGCGGGCCCGCTCCGGGCCGTCGCCCACCGTGGCGATGAGGATGTCCGGCCGGTCGCGCAGCAGGCGGGCGGCCTCCACCAGCTGCCCCACCGCGTTGGCCCGGCCGTGGGCGCCCGCGTACATCACCACGAACCGATCGCCCCACCCCAGCTCACGGCGCACGGCGTTCTCGCGGGGCCCGGGCTGGAACAGGTCGAGGTCGGCGCCGTTGGGGACGACCACGATCTTGGCCTCCGGGCAGACGCCGCGCCGGAGGAGGTCCTCCCGGAAGGCCGGGGTGAGCACGTTCACGCGGTCGGCCGAGCGGTAGGCCCAGCGCTCGATGGCGTACAGGAGCCTCGCCAGCAGCCCCCGCTCGCCGATCACGCCGGTGGTGATGGCGCTCTCGGGGTGGAGGTCGCGCACCTCGAAGACGAGCCTGGACCGGTGCAGGCGGGCGGCCAGCCAGGCCGGGAAGGCCACCAGCAGCGGCGGCGACGAGGCGATGACCACGTCCGGCCTGGAGACCCGGAGGGCCGCGGTGCAGGCCGACACGGTGAAGCCCAGGAAGGCCCACATCCGGCCCAGGGTGCTCCTCCCGTAGCTCTGCGGCACGTGGCAGCGCCAGACGTCCGCGCGCCCGTCCCGCTCCCGGGTATGCCACCGCCACGCGTACCGCGGCGGGGCCTTGCCCGAGGCGTAGTCGACGGTCCCGGTGATGACCGTGACCTCGTGCCCGGCCTCGGCCCACAGCCGGGCGAACTCGTTGTAGCGGGAGAACCCGGGGTAGCCCGAGTGCAGGTAGTACTCGTAGACGACGAGGATCTTCACGGGCCCCTCCTCCCGCGCGATACGGGGAACATAGCCACCGCCCGGCGCCGCGCCATCGCACGCGGTGTGGCAAATCGCCTGGACCCCGCGAGATCGGGCTCATGCGATCGGGCTCATGGTAGGAGTCGCTCGAGCCGCAGCGCCGGTAGGCCGTGCCGCCCCGTTCAGGAGTGCGAGACCGGTGGGAAGCGCATCGAAAGACCCAGCCGCCGCGGGTCCCCGCCCGCACGGGGCGGCCTGGCGCGATCTCCTGCAGGAGGTCCTCGAGCTCGGCCCAGGCGGCGTCGCCTTCCGGGTCCGATGGGAGCTGGCGCTGCGGAGCGGCCTCGTCGCCCTGACCGAGCGCCGGCCAGCACCGCTTGGGTTGCGCCCGGGTGACGCAGCGGTCCTCCTCGAGCGGCTGCCCTTCGCCCCGGCGGCCGCGGTCCGGCTGGCCATGGCCGATCGGCTGGCGGCGCCCGCCCGGGCCGAGCTGGCCGCGCGCGCCGTCGACGCCACCCGGGGCCGCATCCGGTGCTTCGGGCGCTGGCTGGGCGACTACGGCGATCCCATCGACTGGCACCTCAACCCGCTGGACGGCCGCCGCTGGAGCCGGGAGGCCCACTGGACGGAGGTCCTCGCGGACACCGGCCGGGTGGGGGACGTCAAGCTGACCTGGGAGGTGGGGCGCTTCCCCCAGGCCTTCGATCTGGCGCGGGCCGCGACGCTCGGCGCGATGGCCCCAGCGGTCGCCGCCGCCGCGCTGTCCGGGCAGATCGAGGGCTTCCTCCGGGAGAACCCCTACGGCCGGGGCGTCCACTGGGCCTCCGGCCAGGAGATCGCGCTGCGGCTCGTGGCCTGGCTCTTCGCGGTCTCGGCGCTGCGCGGCGAACCGGGGATGGCGGAGGCGCTGCCCGCCGTCATGGGCCACCTCCACGAGGGCGCGGTCCACCTCGAGCGGCACCTCGCCTACGCGCGGAAGGCCGCCTACAACAACCACCTGGTCTCGGAGGCGCTGGGCCTCGCCCTGGCCGGCGCGCTCCTCCCCGCGGCGCCGCGCGCCGGGCGCTGGCGCGAGCTCGGCCTCGGGCTCCTCTCCGAGCAGGCCGCCCGCCAGGTCTACGCCGACGGCGGGTACCTGATGCACTCGCACGTCTACCACCGGGCCGCGCTGCAGCCGTACCTGCTGGCGACGGCGCTGCGGCGCCGCGCCGGCGAGGCCGTCCCCGAGGCCTGGCGGTCCGCCATGGAGCGCTCCCTCGCCTTCCTGGTGGCCCAGCAGGACCCGGCCGGCGGGCGCCTGCCCAACTTCGGCAGCAACGACGGCGCGCTCCCGCTGGTCCTGTCGAGCTGCGACCGCTCGGACTTCCGACCGCTCCTGCAGGCGCTCTCGCTGGCGGCTCGCGGGGAGCGGCTCTACGAGCCCGGCCCGTGGGACGAGGAGGCCGCCTGGCTCCTCGGCCCGGCGGCCCTCGCCGCCCCGCTGCGGCGGCCGCGGCGGGTCTCGGTCTCGTTCGCTCTGGCCGGCCTCCACGTCCTGCACGGCCGCGCCGACGACACCTCCACGACCTTCCGCTGCGGGACGCTGCGCCATCGCTTCGCCCAGATCGACATGCTCCACGTCGACGTGCGGTGGCGCGGCGAGCCCGTGCTGGTGGACGGCGGGACGTACCTCTACAACGGCCCGGCGGAGTGGCACCGCCACTTCACCGGGGGGGCCAGCCACAACACCGTCACCGTCGACGGCCGGGATCAGATGGTCCACCACCGCCGCTTCAAGGTGCTCTACCTGACCAGGGCGAGGCTCCTGCGCTTCGAGGACGCCGGCGCCTACGCCCTGGCGGAGGGCGAGCACGACGGGTTCCGCCGCTACCCGGGCGGCTGCGTCCACCGCCGGGCGGTCCTTCACGCCAAGGACGACCTCTGGGTGATCGTGGACCGCGTCGCCGGGGCGGGGCGCCACGCGGCGCGCCTGCATTGGCTGGCGGGGCCGTACGCCCACCACCACGACGCCGGCGCAGGGCGGCTCACCCTCGACACGCCGGCCGGCGCCTTCGCGGTCACGGTCCTGGACGGGGAGGGGCGGCCGCTGGCCGGGGACGTCGTGGCCGGCGGCGAGGGGCCGGTGCGCGGCTGGCTGTCCCGCTCCTACGCCGAGAAGGTGCCGGTGCCGTCGCTGGCCGTCGTCCAGGCCGGCGAGGCGCCGCTGGTGTTCGTGACGGTGCTCTCGGCGGGGGCGCCGAGGGTCTCGCTCGAGCGGGGGCGCTGGCGCGTCGAGGGCGGCCGGAGCGCCGCCGGCTTCGGGATCGAGGACGGGCGCCTGGTGGAGATCGAGGCCGCGGCCGGCGCCGACGACGCGGCGGCCCGTGCCGGCCACCGGGCGGGCGCATGAGGCTCGTCATCGAGAAGACCCTCGACCGCGAGATCGTGCACTGCGCCTCGGGGCGCGCCCTCGTGACGAGCCGGCACGCCCGGGTGTCGGTGGAGGGGGAGGCGGGGGCGTACCGGGTCGAGGTGCCGTGCCCGGCGTGGGACCGGGCCCTCGGGGCCCTCCGGCTGGCCCGCCGGGCGCTCCGGCTCGACAAGTGCAACGTCGTCCAGGTGGGCGGCGACCTCGTCGTGGTGCGCCGGGGCGAGGTGTTCCACCGCGCCCGGGAGGGCGGGGCGCTGGTGCGGACGCTCCGCCTCGCCAACTGCCGCAGCGTGCTGCACCAGGCGATCGCCGTCGTCGACGACCAGGAGCTCTACCTCGGGGAGTACGGCGCCAACCCGTCGCGCGCCGAGGTGCCGGTGTACCGGAGCCGCGACCGCGGCAGGTCCTGGGAGCGGGCCTTCGCCTTCCCCGCCGGCACCGCCCGGCACGTCCACGGCTGCCACTGGGATCCGGTCGAGCGGCGCATCTGGGTCTTCACCGGGGACTTCGCCGGCGAGTGCCACGTCCTCTCGGCCGACCAGGACTTCCGGCAGGTCGAGTGGCTCGGCGACGGGCAGCAGGCCTTCAGGGCCTGCGGCGCCTTCTTCGAGGCGGACGCCGTCCACTGGATCATGGACTCCCAGCTGGAGGCGTGCTTCCAGGTCAGGCTGGACCGCAGGACGCGCCGGATCGAGAAGCGCGCCGCGTTCCCGGGGCCCGTCTGGTACACCAAGCGCCTGAGCGACGGCGTCTACCTGGCCGCCACGGCCCAGGAGGTCGGGCCCGGCGTGCGGGATCGCTTCGCCCACCTGCTGGCCTCCCGTGACCTGGAGCGCTGGGAGGACGTCCACCGCTTCGAGCACGACGGGCTGCCCCGGCGGATCTTCAAGGACGGGGTGGTCGCCTTCGCGGACGGCGCCCAGACCAGCGCCGGCTTCTACCTGTTCTTCGAGGCCATCCGGGGCCTGGACGGAAAGGCGGCCCTGTGCCGGCTCGAGCCCTGACGCCCTCGCTGCCGGCCGAGCTGCGCGAGGGCTGGAGCGCGGCGCTCCGGCTGGACGCCGCCGTCCTGGAGGCCATGCCCTGCCCGCTGGCCAGGACGCGGGCGGCCGCGACGTCCTTCGGCCTGACGCCGCTGCCCGAGCCGAGGTTCGAGCCGCCCCGGGCGGTCGAGGCCGCGAGCGAGAAGCCCTCCTTCCGGGCCCTCTCGGAGCCGGTCCTCCTCACGCTGCGGCGCCACGTCTACGCGCGGGAGGAGCCGGCCGTGGTGGCGCGCTGGGCCGAGACCACCCTGCGCTTCTGCGAGGTCCGGCTGTCCTCCCTGGAGCGGCGCGCCACGGAGAAGTGCGGGGACGCCGCCCGCGCCAGGCTCCACGTGCTGCACCTGGCGGCCTTCCTCCTCGACCACGGCGCCCAGGCCGGGGACGCCCGCTTCCTGAACACCGTGCTCAAGCTCCTCGAGGCCCGCTGGCTGGTGCGGCGCGCCGGGCTGGCGCGGGACCTGGCCGGGCCGGGACCCGCGCTCCCCGCGGCGCTCTTCCAGCTCCGGCTGCGGCTGGCCTCGGAGCGGGCGCTCGCCGAGCTCTCCCGGGGAGGGTCGCCATGAGCGAGGTCGCGGTGCTCTCGCCGAGCCGCTTCAGCCTCTACACCATCTGCGTCGCCGAGCTGCTGGCGCGGCGGGGCGTCAAGCTCTCGGCCATCTACGTGAGGCGGCTGCTGAACCCGCGGCGGGTGGTCGACGAGTACCGCCGGGACGGCTCGCGGCTCCTGAGGAAGGTGCTGCGGAAGCTGGTCCTGCGCCGCCGGGCCTACCGGGCGGCGCCCTACCAGACCATCGCCGACCTCATGAAGACGGAGCACATCACGCACCGGACCGTCGGCGACCTGGGCCGCAGGCGCGGCATCCCGGTCATCGCCTGCAGCGACCTGAACGACGCGGCGGTCGTCGAGGGGCTGCGCCGTACCGGGCCCGAGCTGGTGGTCTTCACGGGCGGGGGGCTGCTCCGGCGGGACCTCCTCGCGGCGGCCGGGAAGGGGGTCCTGAACTGCCACATGGGCGTGCTGCCCAGGTACCGGGGCATGGACGTCATCCCCTGGCCGATCCTGGAGGGCGAGCCGGGCGAGGTCGGCCTGACGGTCCACTACATGGACGAGGGGCTGGACACCGGGGACCTCCTCGCGCAGCGGAGGATCCCTCCGCGGCGAGGCGAGTCCATCCGGCAGGTCTACGACCGCTTCGAGCCGATCATGGTGCGCGACCTGGTCCAGGCCTGCCTCGACGTCCTGGAGGGCCGGGCGCAGCGCAGGCCCCAGGCGCTCGCGGCCGGCCGGCAGTACTTCGTCATGCACCCCCGCCTCATGGCCATCGCCGAGCGCAAGCTGCAGGCCGGGCCGGGCGACGCGGCGGCGCCCGCCCCGCCGTGACCCGGAGCGAGCCATGCACCCACTCCACCAGGCGATGAAGGGACTGCTCCCGCTGGCGCTGGTCAGGGAGGTGGCCATCGGGATCTACGCCGGGTCGTCCCCGCTGTCGCTGGCGCCCCTCGCCGGGGCCGTCAACCCGGTGATGACGCGCCGGGACGTGACCGACATGATCGCGAGCTTCGTGGCCGACCCCTTCCTGCTGCGGGTCGACGGGACCTGGCACCTGTTCTTCGAGGCGGTGCGCGTGACGGGCCTCGGGGGCGGCGAGCGCAAGGGGGAGATCGCCGTCGCGACCAGCCAGGACGGGCTCCGCTGGGCCTACCGGGGCAGCGTCCTCGAGGAGCCCTTCCACCTCTCCTACCCCTACGTCTTCGAGTGGAACTCGGAGCACTACATGGTGCCGGAGAGCTACCAGGCCGGGGCGGTCCGCCTCTACCGGGCCGACCCGTTCCCGTCCCGCTGGGTCTTCGTCGCGAACCTGCTCGAGGGGCCGGTCTTCCTGGACAGCTCGGTCTTCCGTCGCGACGGCCGGTGGTGGATGCTGACCGAGACCAGCCCGCTGCGGCGCAACGACACGCTGCGCCTCTTCCACGCCGCCGACCTCCTCGGCCCCTGGGTCGAGCACCCCCGCAGCCCGATCGTCCAGGGAGATCGGCGCATCGCCCGCCCGGCCGGCAGGGTCCTCGCCGCGCCGGACCGGCTCCTCCGGTTCGCGCAGGACTGCAGCGGCGAGTACGGGACGAGCGTGCGCGCCCTCGAGATCACCAGCCTGACGCCTCACGACTACCGGGAGGTCGAGTGCGGCCCGGGGGTCGTGCTCGCGGGCAGCGGGCACGGCTGGAACCGGTCCGGCATGCACCACCTCGACCCCCACGAGCTGGAGGACGGTCGGTGGCTGGCCTGCGCGGACGGCTGGACCACGGTCCGGGGGCCGCGGCAGCTCGCGGCCTGGCTGAGGCGCCCCCGTGGCTGATCACCGCCTGTCCGGGAGGTTCTCCTCCAACGTCCGGTGGACCCTGGTGGGGACCGCCGCGAACTCGGCGGGCACCTGGCTCCTCATCGTGATCCTGGCGCGGTCGAGCGGGGCCGCCGAGGTCGGGATCTACGCCATGGCCCTGGCGCTGACCGCCCCGGTGTTCTCGTTCGCCGGGCTCCAGATGCGGACGCTGCTGGCGAGCGATCCTGCCGGGCTCTACACCTTCAGCGAGTACCTGCGCGTCACCCTGCTCGCCACGGGCGCGGGCGTGGCGGGCTGCCTGATCCTGGCCGCCCTGGTGGCCGACGGGGGCGGCGGCTGGCTGGTGGTCGGGGCGGTCTGCGCCATGCGCGCGGCCGACGCCCTCGGCGAGGTCTACTTCGGCCTCTGGCAGCGAGGCGAGCGGATGCAGGTCATCGGGGTGGGGCGCGTCCTCCAGGCGGCCGCCTCCATCGCCTTCGTGACGGCCGCCTGCGCGCTCGGCTTCGGGGCCTCCGGCGCCGCCGTGGCCGGGGCGGTCGGCTCGGTCATCCTGCTCGCCTACCTGTGGCGGAAGACGGCGGGCGACCGCGAGCTGGGGGTGATCGCGGCGCCGCGGGCCTCCTCGTGGCCCCGGCTGGGAGGCCTGGCCCTCCAGGGCCTGCCGCTCGGCGTCATCGTGCTGCTCGGGGCGCTGCAGGCCAACGTGCCGCGCTACTTCGTCGAGCAGCGCGCCGGGCAGGTGGCCCTCGGGCTCTTCGCCGCCGCGAGCCAGCTGACCGCCTCCGGCAACGTCTTCGTGGGGGCGCTCGGCGCCGCGGCCCTCCCGCGCCTCGCCGCGACCCGGGCCACGGGGTCGGCCGGGTTCTACGCCCTGACGCGCCGGCTCTGCCTGGCCGGCGCGGGGCTGGGGCTGGCCGGCGTCGCCCTGTCGGCCCTGCTGGGACGCCAGGTGCTCGAGCTCCTGTACCGCCCGGAGTTCGGCGCGGCGGCGCAGGTGCTCCTGGTGCTGAGCGTGGCCGCCGGCCTGGGGTTCGTGGCCTCGTTCCTCGGCTATGCGCTCACCGCCTCCCGCGTCATCGCCATCCAGCCCGTGCTCCTGGTGGCGACCCTGGTGGTGCTGATCGCCCTCTGCGCCCTGCTGGTGCCGCGGCAGGGCGAGGTCGGGGCCGCCTGGGCCCTGGTGGCGGGCTCGGCCGTGCAGGTGGTGGGGAGCTGGGTGGCGCTGCGGCGGGCCCGCCCCCTGGCCGAGGCATGACCCGTCCAGCGGGGCCGAGGGCGGGAGGAGCGGGGAGGGGGAGGCGCACCATGGCGAAGGTCAGGATTCTCCAGCTCATCCCCGGGCTGCCCGTCGGCGGCGCGGAGCGGATGCTGCTCCAGCTCGTGACCAACCTGGACCGGGCGCGGTACGAGGTGACGGTGGTCAGCCTCCACCGCCTGGGCAGCGCCATGGAGCGCGACTTCGCCGCGGCGGGGCTCGAGGTGGTCTTCCTGGAGAAGCGGCTGGGGTTCGATCCGAGGATGTTCTGGCGCGTGGCCGGCGTGCTCCGGCGGATCCGCCCGGATCTCGTCCACACCCACCGGCCGGTGCTCCAGTACGCCCTGCCGTCGCTGCTGGGGAGGTTCCGCACGCGGACGGTCCACACGGTGCACAACGTCGCCGGGCGGGAGGTGACGGGGCGGGGTAGCAAGCTCGGCCACTGGCTCGCCATCCGCGCCGGGGTCGCGCCCGTCGCCATCTGCCAGGCGGTGGCGGACTCCGTCCTGGACGTCTACGGCGTCCCGCCGCGCGCCGTCATCCCCAACGGCATCCCCGTCGCCGCCTTCTCGGCGCCGCGCGTCCGCCGCGGGGCGTGGCGCGCGGGGCTGGGGCTGCCCGACGACGCCGTGATCTTCACCTGCGTCGCCAGGCTGTCGGCCCAGAAGAACGTCGGCGCGCTCCTGCAGGCCTTCGCGGGGGTGCGCGGCGGGGGAGCCACGAGGCTCCTCCTGTGCGGCGACGGAGAGGAGCGGCGGCCGCTCGAGCTCGAGGCGCGGCGGCTCGGCCTCGGCGAGCGCGTCCGGTTCCTGGGCTCCCGCACCGACGTCCCGGAGGTCCTCGGCGCCTCCGACGTGTTCGTGCTCCCCTCCCTGTACGAGGGGCATCCGCTCTCCGTCATGGAGGCGATGGCGGCGGGGCTGCCGGTCATCGCCACCGCGGTGGGCGGCGTCCCGGAGGTGGTGCGAGCCGGCGAGACGGGGCTGCTCGTCCAGCCCGGGGGCGTCGCGGCGCTGGCGGCCGCGATGGAGCGGCTGGCGGGGGACGCGGCGGAGCGGGGGCGGCTCGGCCGGCGCGGCGCGCAGGTCGCCGCGGCGCGCTTCGACGTCGCGCACATGGCGGCCGCCTACGACCGGCTCTACCAGGCGCTGCTCCAGCCGGCGTCGCCTACCTCGCGGGGGGGCTGAAGACGTTCCCCCGGATGGTGTTGCCGGACGAGTTGCCGATGTAGACGGCGTCCGCGCCGTTGTTCCAGATCCGGTTGTTGGTGACCGTGACGTGGGTGGCGGGGACGGGCCCCCAGTCCCCGGACAGGCCGATGCTGCCGCAGGTGTTGTCGTGCACCAGGCAGCCGTCGACCACGCCGTGGCCGCCCACGTCGTGGTAGAGCGCGAGCTCGGCGCCGCAGCCATTCCTGGTCTTCCGGCACCAGGGGTTGAAGCCGTTGTGCCCGATGTCGACGCCGCGGAACTCGTTGTGGCCGGCGAGGCCCCGCCCGTTGAGGTGCTCGTTCCACACCTGGACCGCGTGGATGTTGTGGTGGATGGACCCGCCCACGATCCGGTTGTCGACGCCCTGGATGTAGTAGGCGTGGTCGTGGTCGCCGCGGGTGGTCTGGCAGCCGTTCTCGTAGGCCTCGACGCCCTCGAACTCCCAGGCGCTGCCGACCAGGGCCACCCCGGCCACGGACTTCCCGTGGCGGATCTTCCCGCCGTGGACCTGGTTGTGGCCGCAGTGGAGCGCCGGATCGTCGCCGACCCTCCTGGGGTCGACCTTGAAGACGTTGTTGCTCACGTTCCGGCCGTCGAAGACGAGGTTCTCGAAGGTGAGGTAGGAGCACGCGGCGGGGCCCGGGATGGGGTCCATCGCGACCACCTGCTGGCCGGTCGCGGGCTGGATGATGACGACCTCCCCGGGGTAGGCCGCGATCCGGATCCGGCTGGCGGCGCCGGCGCCGGCGGGGCGGCCCTCTCCCCCCACCCAGTGGAGCGGGCTGCACGTGCCGTAGCCGCCGCAGCGGTCCGTCTCGACCCAGCAGGCGTCGGCAGGGGCCGAGCAGTCGCTCTCGGGGTCGAACGAGGCGGCGGGCGAGCCGCGCACGTAGAGCGTGTCGCC
>JAJYAW010000143.1 GCA_021779335.1 Myxococcales bacterium
GCTGCCCCCGGCGCAGGGCGCGCCCCCCGGGGAGCCGCCGCCCGCGATCACCGCGCCCACGTGGGCGGCCACCGCCGGCACCGGCTGGCGCGGGGCCGGGCGGACCCGCTCGGGGGACGCCCAGGAGGCCTACGAGCTGGGCTGCCAGGAGCTCGAGGCCGGGCGCACCAAGGCCGCCATGGCGCTCCTGCGCCGCGCCATCCAGCTCGCGCCGGGCGACGCCGAGGTCGCGGCCGCGCTGGGCAAGGCGATGAAGGGCTGAGCGCAGCTAAATTGTGGACCGGACTGGTCAAATCGGACAAGCCCCGTCCTTGACTGGGGCGGCCCGAGATTGGTACTCCCCCCCATCTCCCACCCGTCTCCCCACACCCTACGGAGGGTTCGCTCCCCGATGTACACGATCGTCCGCCGCGAGGCGTTTTCCGACATCACGTTCCTCTGGGAAGTCCTGGCACCCGACGTCGCGAAGGCGGCCCAGCCCGGCCACTTCGTCATGCTGCGGCTTGGGAGCGGCGCCGAGCGCATCCCGCTCACCGTCGCCGACTTCGACCGTGAGAAGGGCACCATCACCATGGTCATCCAGGCGCTGGGCAAGACCACGCGCCAGATGATGACCGACTACGAGGAGGGCGACACCTTCGAGGACTTCGTCGGGCCGCTCGGCCTGCCGCAGCACGTCGAGAAGGTGGGCCACGTGGTGCTGGTGGGCGGCGGCCTCGGCGTGGCGCCGGTCTACCCGCAGCTCAAGGCCTTCAAGCAGGCCGGCAACCGGGTCACCGGCATCATCGGGTTCCGCAACAAGGACCTGGTCTTCTGGAAGGACAAGTTCGCCCAGTACTGCGACGAGCTCATCGTCTGCACCGACGACGGCAGCTACGGGCGGCCGGGCTTCGTCAACAAGGCGCTCCAGGAGGTCTGCGAGAAGGACAAGCCGAACCTGGCCGTGGCCATCGGCCCGCTGCCGATGATGAACGCCTGCGTCGAGACCACCCGCCCGTTCGGCGTGAAGACCATGGTCTCCCTCAACGCCATCATGGTGGACGGCACCGGCATGTGCGGCTCCTGCCGAGTCACCGTGGACAAGAACGTCAAGTTCGCCTGCGTCGACGGGCCGGACTTCGACGGCCACCTGGTGGACTTCAAGGAGCTGCTGTCGCGCCAGAAGCGGTTCAAGGCGCAGGAGACGCGGGCCACCGAGGACTACACCCACGTCTGCAACCTCGAGAAGCAGCTCTTCGAGGAGAACAAGCACAACTACAAGAAGATCAAGGATCTCCCGCCGCACCAGACCAAGATGCCGGAGCGCGATCACGTCGAGCGCGCCCGCAACTTCAAGGAGGTCAACCTCGGCTACTCGCTCCAGGACGCCATGGGCGAGGCCGAGCGGTGCATCCAGTGCGCCAAGCCGACGTGCATCTCCGGCTGCCCGGTGCAGATCGACATCCCGCGCTTCATCAAGCACCTGGTGGTGCGCGACATCGACGGCGCCCTCGAGGTGATCCGGGAGGCCTCCATCTTCCCGTCGGTGTGCGGCCGCGTCTGCCCGCAGGAGACCCAGTGCGAGGCCCAGTGCGTCATCGCCAAGAAGGTCGAGTCGGTCGGCATCGGCCGCCTGGAGCGCTTCGTCGGTGACAACGGCAAGCTCAAGCCGAGCGCACCCCCGAGGTTCGCCGCCGGCGACAAGCTCGGCAAGGTGGCGGTGTGCGGCTCCGGCCCGGCCGGCCTGGCCGTGGCGGCCGACCTGGTGAAGTACGGCGCCGACGTCACCGTCTACGAGGCCCTCCACGTGGTGGGCGGCGTGCTCCGCTACGGCATCCCGTCCTTCCGCCTGCCCCGCGACATCATCGACCGGGAGGTGAACAACCTGGTGGAGATGGGCGTGAAGATCGAGACCAACAAGGTCATCGGCAAGACCTTCACGGTGCCCCAGCTCATGTCCGAGAAGGGCTACGACGCCGTCTTCCTCGGCGTGGGCGCCGGCGCGCCGGCGTTCCTCGGCATCCCGGGCGAGTTCGCCGGCCAGGTCTACTCGGCCAACGAGTTCCTCACCCGCGTCAACCTGATGGGCGGCGACCAGTTCCCGTTCCAGGACACCCCGGTCTCCATCGGCAAGTCGGCCGTGGTCATCGGCGCCGGCAACACCGCCATGGACTGCCTGCGCGTCGCCAAGCGGCTCGGCACCGAGACGGTGCGCTGCGTCTACCGGCGCACCGAGGCGGAGGCCCCGGCCCGCATCGAGGAGATCCGGCACGCCAAGGAGGAGGGCATCGAGTTCTTCTTCCTCCACTCGCCGGTCGAGATCTACGTCGACCCCGACGGCAACGTGAAGGGCATGAAGGTCGAGGAGATGGTGCTGGGCGAGCCGGACGAGAAGGGGCGCCGCAAGCCCGTCGCCACCGGCAAGTTCAAGGACCTGGAGTGCGACACGGTCATCTACGCGCTCGGGACCAAGGCCAACCCCATCATCACCCAGTCCACGCCCGGCCTGGCGCTCAACAAGTGGGGCAACATCCAGGCCGACGACGGCAAGACCCAGACCACCTCGCTGCAGGGGGTCTTCGCCGGCGGCGACATCGTCACCGGCGGCGCCACCGTCATCCTCGCCATGGGCGCCGGCCGCCGCGCCGCCCGCTCCATCGGCGCCTACCTGAAGGGCGGCAAGAGGAAGTGGCCCATCACCGAGGAGGACATGGCGGCGTTCGTCCCGCCCACCCCGCTGGGCGCCGCCGGCGCCACCGCCACCGGCCCCCAGGCCCCCGCCGTGGCCGGCAAGGTGTGCCCCAAGTGCCGCCAGCCGCTCGACGGTGACGAGGAGTACGTCTGCTGCGCCACCGCCTCGCTGACCTGGAAGTGCCAGGACTGCGGCAAGGTGAGCGAGGGCTTCGCCTTCCCGTACGGGATGTGCCCGGCCTGCGGCGGCAAGCTCGCGGTGGCCGACCCGGCCAAGGCCAGCGACGCCGCCGCGCTCGACGCGGTCCGCATCGCCTTCGAGATCGAGCTGGGCGGCCAGGCCTTCTACGGCCGCGCCGCCCGGGAGTCGACCGACCCGCTGCTGAAGGACCTCTTCGGCCGCATGGCCGAGATGGAGAAGGAGCACATGGCCACGCTGTCCCGGCGCTACCACGCGCAGGTGCCGCCGGCCGGTGACTTCAAGGTGGACCGGGCCGCCGTCTACGCGGGCATCCCCAACCGGCCGGAGGACCCGGCCAACCTGTTCCGCATCGCCATCGCCTTCGAGGAGCGCGCCGTGAAGTTCTTCACGGAGCGCGGCGAGGCGGCCGCGGCGGGCTCGCCGGAGAAGCAGCTCTACAAGGAGCTGGCGGCCGAGGAGCGGGAGCACGTCGCCCTGCTCACCACCGAGCTCCAGCGGTGGCAGGCCGGCAAGCCGGGCCTGATCTAGGCGCGGGCGCCGTCCGGCGCGCCGAGGGGCCCGGTCCCGAGGGGCCGGGCCCTTCTGCTTGGTGGCGTCCTCCTCGGTGGCGTCGAGGACGCCTGTCACGCGGGCGCGGGACCGGGGCCGCCCCGTCTTTCCGGGGCCACCGGTTGCCGCGCCCCGCCCCCGGCCGCAGGTTGGGGGCGATGCCGAGGCCATCCCCCCACCAGCTCCTCGCCGGGCTGGGCGCCGCGCTGCTGCTCGCCCGCAGCGCCCCGGCCCGGGCCTGCTCGGTCTGCGGCTGCGGCGACCCCCTGCTCCTCAGCAGCGACCCGGCCGCCATCGCGGGGCCGCTCCGGCTGCAACTCGACGCCGAGTACCTGCGCGTCGACGCCGGCACCGACGGCGCGCCGGGCTCGACCGACGAGCTGGTCCAGTGGTCCACCCGGCTCAACCTGGCCTGGCGGCCGCTGGAGGCGCTGTCGCTCACCGCCACGCTGCCGTGGGTCCACAAGACCATCCGCACGGTCGGCGGCGGCGCCGCCGTCACCTCCTCCGAGCTCGCCGGGCCCGGCGACGTGGAGGTGGCCGCCCGCTGGAGCGCCTGGCGCGCCGTGGAGGTCGGGGCGCGGCGGGTCCAGGAGGTGGCCTTCTCCGCGGGGAGCGCGCTGCCCACCGGCCGCAAGGACGCCAGGGACGGCGGGGCGCTCATCGACCCGCACGGGCAGCTCGGCACGGGCGGCTGGGGCCCCTTCGCGGGCGTCCACTACCGGCTGGAGCAGGGCGACTTCACCGCCTTCGCCAGCCTCTCCTACCGGGTCCGGACCGAGGCCCGCTACTTCGACGGGACCCGCTACCGCTTCGGCGACGCCGCGCTCTGGAGCCTCCACGGTCAGTGGCAGGCCTCGCGGCGCTGGGTCCTCGACCTCGGCCTCGACGGCCGGCGCGCCGCGGCGGATCGGGCCACCGACGAGGCCGGGCTGGTGGACCCGCGCGTGGCCAGCACCGGGGGCACGGTGCTGGCGGCGGCGCCGGCGGTCTACCTCGGCGTGGGCGGCGAGCTGTGGCTCTTCGCCCGCGGCCAGCTGCCCGTCCTGCAGGCGCTGCGCGGCCAGCAGCGGGTCTGGCCGTCGGCCAGCCTCGGGCTGCAGCTCACCGTGCGGTAGCCGGGGCCGGCGGGCGGGCCGCCGGCCTCAGGCGATCTCGACCAGCCCCGGCGCGTAGCAGGAGAGCGCCAGCAGGCTGGTGCGCTGCCACTTGCGGGCCGGGCTGGAGACGAAGCGCAGCTTGTAGCGCTGCGCCTCCGGCAGCGCCTGCACCCGCTGGATCCAGTGGATGAAGGCCTTGAAGCCGGAGGAGTTGCAGAACTCCAGCTCGGTGAAGTCCACCCGGATGTCCTTCAGGTTGGCGCCGGAGAGCTGGGCGTGCACCGCGTCGACGAACGGGTTGAGGACCGCCGCCGGGTTGACGGTGCTGATGGTCCCCCGGAAGGAGACCTTGAGGCCGGTGGCGTCGTTGACCAGGCCGGCCGAGTACTTCTCCTCGGAGACCTGCAGGGCGGCCGGGCGTGCGCCGAGGGAGCTAGACATGGGTGCCTCCTGGAGCCTGGAGCTGCGGGGCGTCGAGCGGGCCGCGCCCGAGGACGGTGACGCGGCGCCCCTCGCGGAGCACGGAGAGCTCGAGCTGGGCCTCGAAGCGCACGCGGGCCAGGCCCAGGCCGCCCCGGGCCGCTGAGGGCGCCTCGGACATGGCGCGCAGGTAGCTGCGCAGGGCGTCGGGCTCGCTGTTGAGCCGCGCCACCCGGGCCAGCAGGTCGTGGAACTGCTCGTCGCTGCACGGGTTGCTCACCGCGACCTCGATGCGGTTGGCGACCGGGTCGACCTGCAGCGTGAGGTCGACGTCCTCGCCGCCGGCCTGCGGGATGGCGTTCTGCATGAGCTCGTGGACGGCCAGCGCCACCTGCGCCTCGCGCTGCTGGCCCGGGCAGGCGCAGGCGCAGAACGACTCGACGAAGCGGCGGATCTCGTCCACGAAGACCCAGGGCGGTTTCATTCTGAGCATCAGGTAGATGGGACGCCCTCCTGGATTACTGGTCGTCGTCATGCTTCCGCCTCAGGATCACGCTGGTCATGTCGTCGGCCTGCGACGCCATGAAGTTCTCGGCCCGCTCGAAGATGGTGGCCAGCACCTGGGAGGCGGTGCGCGGGCCCGGCTCGCCGAGCAGCGCGGCCAGCCGCTCCTCGCCGAAGAGCTCCCCGTCCGCCGCGGTGGCCTCCACCACGCCGTCGGTGATGAGGCAGAGCACGTCGCCGCGCCCCACCTGGAACTCGCGCTCCACCACCGAGGGGGTGACGTCCTCGGTGAGGCCCACCCACGGCCCGGCCGGCTCCAGGACGTCCACCGCCCCGCCCTCCCGGCCGATGAAGACCGGCTGGTGCGCCCCGGCGCAGAGGAAGCGGCCGTCGCCCATGTGGCGCAGCGCCATCAGGGTGAGGTAGTCGTCCCGCCCCATGCGCACGCGCACGTTCTCGTGGATGACCCGGTTGACGGCCGAGATGACGTCCCGCGGGTGGCAGGTGGGATCGTCGGCGATGGCCGAGTAGGCCGCCGCCTGGGCCATCATCATGACCAGCCCCGAGTTGATGCCGTGGCCCGAGACGTCGCCGATGAGGATCCAGAACGTGTCCGGGAAGGCCAGCACGTCGTAGAGGTCGCCGCCCACGTCCTCGGCCGGCTTCATGCGGGCCGCCACCTCGTAGCCCCGCACGGCCGGGCTGTTGGGCAGGATGGCCGTCTGGATGCGGTGGGCGATCTGGACCTCCTTGCGGAGGGCCTCGGTGCGCTGCAGCTCGTCGCGCGAGCGGGCCACCTCGGCGACCATGGTGTTGAACGAGCCGACGAGGTGGCCCAGCTCGTCGGTGTAGATCTGCGGCAGGCGGGTGGTCAGGTCGCCGCGCGCCACCCGGGACATGGAGCCGGCCACCTCGGTGAGGGGGCGGGCCGCCGCCCGGAGCGCCCAGACGCTGGCCAGGGCCGCGCCCAGCAGCACCACCGCGTAGAGGGTCGCCAGCATGAGGCGCATGGTGAAGAGCTGGCCGTAGGCGGCCTCCTCCGACTCGATCATCGCCGAGGACCAGCCCGGCGCGTCGGTGGCCGGGGCGGAGCGGACCGCCAGCAGCGCCTGGCCGCCCGACCCGCGGAACCGCTCCAGGAGGCCCGGCGTGCCGGCCGCCTGCACCAGCGGCGCGAAGACGGCGGGGTTGACGCCCGGCGGCGCCAGCACCAGCCGGTGGCTGGCGTCGTGCACCAGCGGGACCAGGGAGGCGTCGTTGCCGTTGATCTCGGCCAGCAGCCTGGACACCGACCGCGTGGAGAGGGCGCCCAGCATGGCGCCCACCACGTCGGAGGCGAAGTCCTTGACGGGCACCGCCACCAGCAGCACCGGCTCGTCGCCGCCCTCGGCGTCGAGCTGGGAGAGCACGCCGAGCTCCACGGAGAGGGGCTCGCCCTCCAGCGCCCGGTCGACGCTGTCGAGCCGGATGGTGCGGCCCCGCTGGCCGGCCAGGGCCACCCCGCGCCGCGCCCCGGCGGCGCCGGCGCGCACGCCGGCGGTCATGGCGGCCTCGGGGCCCAGCAGCGCCGCGGCGGCGATGCTGCCGCCCTGCTCCTGGATGAGCCGGCGCAGGTAGTCCTCG
>JAJYAW010000144.1 GCA_021779335.1 Myxococcales bacterium
GCCGCGCGAGCAGGCCGTGCCGGCCAGCGTGGCCGCCAGGGCCAGGGCGGTGCGGCCGGCGCGGGGCATCAGAGGACGGGCTGCTTCCGCTGGGACGCCCGGTAGAGCATCACCCCGAGCCCGGCGAAGAAGGCCACGCCGAGGAGCTGGAAGCCGCCGTGGCCGAGCAGCGCCACCAGGCTCGACTCGACGCTGAGCGTGCCGAGCCAGGCCCCCACGCGGTCGTTCACGCCGAGCAGCGCCACCACCACCCCGGTGAGCGTCCCGCCCGCCACCAGGCCGGTGGCCATGAGCGCCCCGCCGCCGAGCTCGGCGTCCTCGGCCGCGCCGCCCTTCCTCCTGGCGACCGCGTCCACCAGCCCCTTCACCGCGCCGCCGGCGAAGATGGGGAGGGTGGTGGAGAGGGGCAGGTAGAGGCCGACCGCGAAGGAGAGCGCCTTCACGCCGCTCAGCTCCATGGTGACGGAGATGAAGACGCCCACCAGCACGAAGACCCAGTCCAGGTTGAGGGAGAGGAGCCCCTTGATGAGGGTGGCCATGAGCGTGCCCTGCGGCGCGGGGAACTTCTCGGTGCCGATGACGTGGTGGATCCCGGCGGCGAGCTGCTCGGCGCTGGGCATGTCGAGCAGCTTGACGGTGATCCCGATGACCGTGGCGGAGGCGATGGCGCCCACGAAGAGGGAGATCTGCTGCGCCCGCGGCGTGGCGCCCACCAGGTAGCCGGTCTTGAGGTCCTGCGAGGTGGCGCCGGCGTTGGCGGCGGCGATGCACACCATGCCGCCCACCACCAGCGCCATGGGCTCGTAGGCCGAGCCGGTCCAGCCCAGCCCCACGAAGACCATGGCGGTGGCCATCAGCGTGGCGATGGTCATGCCGGAGATGGGGTTGGAGGAGGAGCCGATGAGCCCCACGATGCGCGACGAGACGGTCACGAAGATGAAGCCGAAGACGATGACCAGCAGCCCCACCATGATGCGCGAGCCGACGCTGTTGCCCGGCACGAAGGGCAGGACGGCCAGCACCGCCACCAGCGCCAGGCTGCCGGCGATGACCACCACGAAGGAGAGGTCGCGGTCGGTCCGCCTGACGCTGGCGGCGGCGGTCTTGTCGGAGAGCGAGCGGATGGAGTCGCGCAGCGAGGTGTAGATGGTCGGGAGGGTCTTCAGCAGCGTGATGAAGCCGCCGGCCGCCACCGCCCCGGCGCCGATCTGGCGCACGTAGGCGAAGTAGATGGCCTTGGCCGGCTCGGCGAAGGCGTGGGCGGCCGCGTCCCAGCCACCCTGGCCGGCGGCGCCCACCTTGACGAGCTGGGCGTGGACGACCTCGGGCGGGACCAGGAAGGAGAGGAGCGGGATGAGGCCGAGCCAGGCGAGCACCCCGCCCGCCACCAGCACGCCGCCGATCTTGGGGCCGATGATGTAGCCGACGCCCATGTACTCGGGCGTGATCTCGCCGTTCACCGTGGCGTTGGGCAGCCACTTGCTGGCCCGGTCGGAGACCCAGGCCGGCGCCTCCGCGATGACGCCGAAGACCTTCTGCAGGAGCGCGAAGGCCATGCCGATGCCGACGCCCTGGAAGGCCGTCCTGGCGAAGTCGCCGCCCCGCTCGCCGGCGATGAGCACCGAGGCGCAGGCGGCGCCCTCCGGGTAGAGGAGCTCGCCGTGCTCCTTGACGATGAGCGAGCGGCGCAGCGGGATCATCATGAGGACGCCCAGGATGCCGCCCACCAGCGCCAGCGTGAACAGGGTGGGGATGCTGAAGAAGCCCTCGCCGACCGAGACGCCGTCGCTGCCCGCCGAGAGGAAGAGGAAGCCCGGCAGCGTGAAGACCACGCCGGCCGCGATGGACTCGCCGGCCGACCCGGCCGTCTGGATGATGTTGTTCTCCAGGATGGTGGTCTTGAGGAGCTTGCGCCCCAGCGAGATGGCGATGACGGCGATGGGGATGGAGGCCGAGACGGTCAGGCCGGCCTTGAGGGCCAGGTAGACGGTGGAGGCGCCGAAGAGGATGCCGAAGAGCGCGCCGGCGACGACGGCCTTGACGGTGAGCTCCGCCATGGTCGTCTCGGGCGCGACGTAGGGCTTGAACTCCTTGGCCGGGGCGGCGCTGGCGGCGGGTTGGGCGGGGGCGCTCATCGGGTGGCTCCGGGGCGGTCGGGGAGGACGCGGGCGAAAAGTGGGCGCACTCTAGACCGGACCCAGGGCCGGTTCCAGCGCGGGGCGGCGCCGCGCCTCCCCTGCGGGAGGGGGGCGCACGGGCGCTGGGCCCCGGGCCCCGGGCTGCTAGAGTGCGGGCGCCGATGCCCGAGTCCACCGCGCCAGCGTCCGCCCAGGGGCACCTCCACCGCAAGGTGGCCCTCGCGCTGGCGGTGGTGGCCGCGGTGGCGGTGGGCGTCCTCATCGGCGCCATCTCCCTCCTGTCGCTCCGGTTCATCTCGGCCGGCGCCCAGCTCCGCGCCGAGGCCATGGCCCGCGCCGCCGCCGGGGCGGTCGCCCCGGCCACCCCCCCGGCCGACGCGGCCGCGCTGCTGGAGCGGATCCGCGCCGCCTCCCCGGACGCCCTGGCGGTGACGCTCCTGGGCGCCGAGGGGGACGTGCTGGCCCGCGCCGTCCGCCCGGGGGCCGACCAGGAGCTGCTGGACCGCGCCGGCCTGCCGGTGGGGCGGGCCTCCCTGGCGCCCGACGTCCGCCTGGCGCCCGGCGGGACGCTCGAGCTCACCCTGGAGCGCTCCCCGCTGCTGGGCTACCTGCGCCAGTCCATCTGGTTCACCTCGGCCATCGGCGCGCTCCTGGTGGCGGCCGCCGCGCTGCTGGGCGGCCGCGCCGCCCGCGCCCTGACCGCGCCCATGCGCGGCCTGGTGGCGGACGCCAGCCGCATGGCCTCGGGGGACCTCTCGGTGGTGGTGCCGGTGCGGGGCTCCGACGAGATGGCGCTCCTCTCCGTCCACTTCAACACGCTGGCCCAGGGGCTGCGCGCCATGCTGGTGGGCCTGCGGGCCACCGCCGAGCAGGTGGTGGCGGCCTCCTCGGCCATCGGCGCCACCTCGCGGGCCCAGGTGGCGGCGGTGCACGGGCAGACCTCGGCGCTGGAGCAGACCGCCTCCACGGTGGCGGAGATGGCGGTGGCCTCGCGGCTGGCCACCGAGAGCGCCAACCTGGTCATCGAGGTGGCCGAGCGCTCCGAGCAGCTCTGGCAACAGGGGTCCGGCGCGGTGCGCGACGGCATGGTCGGCCTGGCCTCCCTGGAGGGCCGGGTCGGCGCCATCGCCGAGGCGGTCACCGAGCTCTCCGCGCGGACCGTCCAGATCGCCGGCATCATCGCCAGCGTGCGGGACCTCTCCGAGCAGTCCAACGTGCTGGCCCTCAACGCCGCCATCGAGGCCTCCAAGGTGGGCGTGGCCGGCAAGGGCTTCGCGGTGGTGGCCGAGGAGATGCGGCGGCTGGCCGAGCAGTCGCGCCGCGCCACCGAGGAGGTGCGGCTCAACCTGGTGGAGCTGCAGCGGGCCACCCGCAAGGTGGTGACCGCCACCGGCGAGGGGAGCGAGCAGGCGCGCACCGCGGCGGCCGGGGCCGAGCAGGCCAGCGCCACCATCGCCGGGCTGGCCACCGCCATCGAGGAGTCGTCGCGCGCGGCCCGCGGCATCGCCGACACCACGCGCCGGCAGACCGAGGAGATGGACGGCATCGCCGGCGCGGTGGAGTACCTGCACCGCAACATGGGCGACACGCTGCAGGGGGCGCAGCGCATCGAGGAGGTGGCGCAGGAGCTGGCGAGCGTCTCCGAGCGGCTGGCCCTGGCGATCTCGGCCTACCGCATCTGAGTCCGGGGGCCGGGCGGCGCCGGGGCGCCCGCCGCCAGGTCGGCGAAGGAGACGCGCCCCTCGGCCCAGAGCAGCCGGTCGCAGCGGTGCAGCAGGTCGGGGAGCCCCTGGCGCGTGGCGGCCGACACCGCCACCCCGTCGGCCTGGTGGGCCAGCGCGGCCCCCTCGCCCGGCGGCAGCCGGTCCACCTTGTTGAAGACCAGCAGGCGCCGCTTCCCGGCCAGGCCGAGCTGGCCCAGGATGGCCTCCACCGCCGCCACCTGCTGCTCCCGGCGCGGGTCGGCGGCGTCCACCACGTGGAGCAGCAGGTCGGCGTCGGAGAGCTCCTCCAGCGTGGCGCTGAAGGCGGCCACCAGGTCCCGCGGCAGGTCGCGGATGAACCCCACCGTGTCGGTGATGATCACCTCGCGGTCGCGCGGGAAGCGCAGCCGCCGGCTGGTCGGGTCCAGGGTGGCGAAGAGCCGGTCCTCGGTCCGCACCGCCGAGTCGGTCAGCGCGTTGAGGAGCGTCGACTTGCCGGCGTTGGTGTAGCCCACGATGGAGAGGACCGGCAGGCCGCGCTCGTTGCGCTGGTGCCGGCGCAGCTGCCGGTCCTGCGACAGGCCGGCCAGGCGCCGCTCCAGCGCCGTGATGCGGTCGCGCACGCGCCGCCGGTCGATCTCCAGCTTGGTCTCGCCCGGGCCGCGGCCGCCGATGCCGCCGGCCAGCCGCGAGAGCGAGTCGTCGCGGCCGGCCAGCCGCGGGTAGAGGTACTTGAGCTGGGCCAGCTCGACCTGCAGCTTGCCGTCGGCCGACTGGGCCCGCTGCGCGAAGATGTCGAGGATGAGCTGGGTGCGGTCCAGGATCTTGAGGCTGGTGGCCTCGGCGATGTGGGTGGCCTGCGACGGCGACAGGTTGGCGTCGAAGACGATGAGGTCGGCCATGAGCTGCATGGAGCGCAGCAGGAGGTCCGCCAGCTTGCCCTTGCCGATGAGGGTGCGCGGGTCGAGCTCGCGCCGGTGCTGCAGCGTGGCGTCGACCACCTGCACGCCGGCCGTGCGGGCCAGCTCGCGGAGCTCCAGGAGCGAGGCCTCGCCCTCCTCGCGGCTGCGGGTGCGGCCGCTCACGCCCACCAGGATGCAGCGCTCCCGGGCGCCGGTGCGGTGCGCCGCGCGGGCCCGGGCGAACTCGTCCTCCAGCGCCAGCGGCCCGCCCAGCGCGTCGTAATGGAGCTCGTGGACCGAGGCGGCGGTCTCCTCCTGCCAGAGCGCGCCGGCCGGGTTCTCCGGGAGGAGCCAGGCCAGGTGGAGGCGGCCCGGCTCGCCGTCCGGGCGCACCTCCACGGCGGTCACCGAGTCCAGGCGGAGCAGCGCCAGGTCGGTGTGGTCGTCGCGCGTCAGCGGCTCGCCGTCGAGGTGGGTGTGCACCAGCCGCAGGCCGCGCAGGCGGTGGGAGCCGGCGCGGCCGCGCCCGATGTCCGGCAGGGTGAGGGTGCGCGCGTCGCCGACCATGACCCACTGCACGTCGCCCTTGCGGTCGATGAGCACGCCCACCTGCCGGCCGGTCTCGTGGCTGACCTCGGCGAGGTGGCGGGCCAGCTCGGGGGAGACCACCTGCCCGGCGTCGACGCGCCGGCGGTGGGTGCGGCGCAGGGCGTGGAGCTGCGAGGGCTTGAGTCCGAGCGTGTGGCCGAAGACGTCGTTCATCCTGGGTGACGGGAGGATAACGGCGAAGCGGGCCGCGGGCGAGCCCGACGCGACCGCGGGCCCGGAGGGAGGGGCCGGGCCGGCGCCGCGGGCCGGGCGGGCGCCATCAGGCGTCAGGCGTGCGCGTCGCTCGCCTGCGACGGCTCGCCGAGGGCGTCGATGCCGAGGTACCTGAGCAGCCGGATCTGGTGCGTGCGCAGCCCGCGGACGTCCACCTGGCGCCGCCCCGCCAGCTCGCGCGCCAGCACCGCCACGCCGAAGTCGTGGAAGTCGCGCACCTGGGTCAGGTCGACGCGGACCTCGAGGCCGGCGGCCGCCCGGAGCTCGCGCGCCACCTGCTCGGCGGCCGGGACGTCGAACGTCCCGCGGGCCTGGATGACCAGCGGCTCGGGCCGAACGTCGTCCTCTGTCGTCATCATCGCGTCCCCCCAGAGGGATTCCGGTCCGTCCGGATCAAGCTGCAGGGGGAGTTCATGGAAGATCCGTGCCGAACCATGCGTAGGCCCTGGGTATTCTTCACCTACTCGAAGAAGCCGTGATCGCTGGCTGATCTGGAGGCCGCGCGACCGGATCGCGGCCCCGGACGGGGGGAGGCGACCGGCACCCAGAGTGGTCATTTACCGCCCAGATATCGGGTCGGTTCGGCGGGGACGGCCGGCCGGCGGGCCGGCGCGGCGGCGGGCGGGCGGGTAGCCGCCGGGGCCGCTGCGTGCTTCACTCCGCGGATGTCGCTCATCGTCGTGGACGTGGAGTCCGACGGCCCGTCGCCGGGCCACTACTCGATGGTCTCCTTCGGCGCCGTCGTGGTGGAGCCCTCGCTGCAGAAGACCTTCTACGGGCGGACCCGGCCCATCTCCGACCGGTTCCTGCCCGAGGCGCTGGCCATCTCCGGCGTGACCCGGGAGGAGCACCTGCGCTTCGACGAGCCGGGCGCGGTCATGGAGGCCTTCGAGGCCTGGGTGAAGGAGGCGTCGAAGGGGAGGCCGGTCTTCTGCTCCGACAACCTGGCCTTCGACTGGCAGTTCATCAACTGGTACTTCCACGAGACGCTGGGGCGGAATCCCTTCGGCTGGTCGGGCCGGCGCATCGGCGACCTGTACTGCGGCATGGTGAAGGACGGCTACGCCACCTGGAAGCACCTGCGCAAGACGGCCCACACCCACCACCCGGTCGACGACGCCCGGGGGAACGCCGAGGCGCTCCTGGCCATGGTGGCGCTCGGCCTGAAGCTCCCGGTGAGGTAGCCGGTGCTGGCCGCCGTCCTCCAGGCCGCCGGGCTCGGCTTCTCGGCGGGCGCCTCGCCCGGCCCGTTCCAGGCCCTGCTGCTGGAGCGCGCGGCGGTGCGGGGGCCGCGCCGCGCCCTGCCGCTGGCGCTGGTGCCGCTGGTCTCGGATCCGCTCGTCGTCCTGGCCTGCCTGTTCGCCCTGGCCGGCCTGCCGCCCGGCTTCCTGCGCCTGCTCCGGCTCCTGGGCGGCGCGCTGCTCTGCTGGATGGGGGCCGGGGGGCTGCGCCAGGCGCTGCGCCCGGCGGCGGAGGCCGGGGGTG
>JAJYAW010000145.1 GCA_021779335.1 Myxococcales bacterium
CGGGCGGGCCCGGCCGTGACCGCGACCGGCGAGCCGCTTCGCGGCCTGCTGGAGCGGGCCGCGGCCGAGCTGGGCGGGAGCCCGGCCTCGGTGGGGCGCGCCCTGGGGCAGAAGGCCTCGCAGCTCCTGGCCGGACTCACGCTCAACCGGCTCACCGCGATCGCCGCCGACGATCGTGGCAACGTCCAGGTCGTGAGCGGCGGGCGCCCGTCGCCGGCACTGACGCTGCCCCCGGCCGACAAGGACCTGGTCTTCGTGGCGCTCAAGCTGGCGCTCCTGGAGCAGGCGGTGACCAGCGGCAAGACGGTGGCGCTCGTGGAGGACGTCTTCGGCAGCCTGTCCGACGGCGCCCGGCGCACCGTCGGCCGCTTCCTGAAGCAGGCCGCCAGGTCGGGCCAGATCCTGCACACCACCTCCGACCCGGCCTGCCGGGAGGCGGCGGACCACCAGGCGTGACCGGGCCACCTCCGCCGACGCCGCCCGACGGCACCCGCGCGCGCGGACAGGCGGCCGAGGCGCTCGCCGAGGCGCACCTGGCCGGGCTCGGCTACCAGGTCCTGGCGCGGAACCACGCCACCCGGCGGGGCGAGGTGGACCTCGTCTGCAGGGACGGCGACGTCATCTGCTTCGTCGAGGTGCGCAGCCGCGCCAGCGAGGCGCAGGGCTCGCCGCTCGAGACCGTCACCCCGGTCAAGGCGCGCCGCGTGGTGGCGGCCGCCACCGACTGGGCCTGGCGGAACGGCAAGCTCGATGCGGCGCTCCGCTTCGACGTGGTGGGCGTGGTGCTCGGCCCGGATGGGCCGCGCTTCGAGCTGGTGCGCGGGGCCTTCGACGCCCACGGCCAGCCGTCGATCTAGGAGTGGAGATGGCGGAACGGGAGCCGGGGCGGGGGACGCTCTACGTGGTGGCCACGCCCATCGGCAACCTGGGCGATCTCTCCCCGCGCGCCGCCGAGGTGCTGCGGTCGGTGGACGCGGTGGCCGCCGAGGACACCCGGCGCACCTCCCGGCTCTTCGCCCACCTCGGCGTCCCGTCACCCACCCTGGTGTCCCTGCCGGCCTTCGACGAGCGGGGGCGGCTCCAGACCGTGGTCTCCCGGCTGCAGGCCGGCCAGGCGGTGGCGCTCTGCACCGACGCCGGGACGCCCGGCGTCTCCGATCCGGGCGCGGCGCTGGTGGCGGCGGCCTGGGACGCGGGCGCCCGGGTGGTGCCGGTGCCGGGCCCCTCGGCGGCCCTGGCGGCGCTCTCGGCCTCGGGGCTTCCGGCCGACCGCTTCTTCTTCACGGGCTTCCTGCCCCGCAAGGGCGGAGGGCGGGCCGAGCAGCTCGCCTTCCTGGCCGGCCTGCCGGCCACGCTCGTCCTCTACGAGGCGGGCAACCGGACCGGCGACACCCTGGCCGACCTGGCCACGGCGCTGGGCGACCGGCCGGCGGCGGTGGCCCGCGAGCTCACCAAGCTGCACGAGGAGGTGGTCCGCGGCCGCCTCTCCGAGCTGGCGGCCCGCTTCGGCGGCGAGGTGAAGGGCGAGGTCACCATCGTGGTGGCCGGGGCCGCCGAGGGGGCGCCGCGGCCCCTGGAGGCGGCGCAGGAGCCGCTGGAGGGGGAGCTCCGGCGGCGGCTGGAGGCCGGCGAGCCGCCCAGCGGCGTGGCGCGCGAGGTGGCCCGGGCGCGGGGGCTGAAGCGCTCGGACGTCTACGACGCGCTGGAGCGGCTCAAGCGGCCGGGAGGCTGAAGGGCGCCGCCGCGGCCCGGCGGACCGGGGCTAGAACGCCAGCAGCCCCTTGACCGAGAGGTCGAAGACGGACTCGCCGGCGGAGCGGAAGCGGCGCCCGGGCGCGTCGTAGCGCCAGTCGAAGTTGGGGTTCTGGTCGCTCGCGTAGTCCTCGCCCGTGAGGTCGTGCGGCGAGACCCACCCGAGCGAGCCGGCCGCCTGGAGCGAGACGTGCTCGGAGGCCCGGAAGATGAGGCCCACGCGGCCCGACACCGTCACGTAGGCGCCGGTGGCCAGCAGCTTGCCGGTGGCGTCGGTGAGCTCGTTGTACCAGCGGGCCGAGGAGGTGTACTCGGCCGAGAGCCGCAGGTCGAGGGCGATCTTCTGGTGGGCCGCGGCGTCCTCGTAGGGCAGGAGCTCGGCGCCGAAGGAGAGCCCCGACAGGAAGGGGAGCCTGGCGCCCCACCGGCTGGGGTTGGCGGCGCAGAGCGCGACGGCGTCGGCGCGCAGCTGCGGGTCGCTGCCCGGGACCGGGTTCACCAGCGCCGCCGCGTGGTCGCAGTTGGAGTATGTGGACGAGGACTTCTGCAGGACGGTGACGCCGGCCTGGAAGTACGGATCGATGGGTCCCAGGTGGCGCGAGATGGCGGTGAAGAGCGCGTAGCGCCAGACCTTCTGCCCCACCGGGCCGCTCCTGGCGGCGAGGACGTAGGGGGACTGCCAGTAGGTGCCGCGCCCGGCGGCCGGATCGTAGAGCTTGGCGGTGGGGGCGGTGAGCTGGACGCCCAGCACCCAGGTCGGCTTGGTGTCGTCCCGCTGCTGCGAGAAGGGGGCCCAGCGCAGGCCCACCTTGAGGTCGCCGGCCACGCCGCCGTGGAAGACGGTCTGGGTGCCGGTCACGTCGAAGAGGCCGTGGCTGCCGGACGCGTAGAGCGCTCCGGAGGGATCGACCATGTTGCCGGAGATGGTGTCCGGCAGCGTGGGGTCGCCCACGCCGCTGGCGAGCTTCCAGCTGGTCTCCTGGGAGAGGTAGTAGGGCAGCTCGAACTCGAGCTGCAGGTCCTCCCACAGGCCCACGGCGAGGCGCGGCACGAGGACGTTGGTGGTCTCGGTGTAGCGGAGCTGCCGCAGCTCCTTCACCGTGGCGAACGGGGCGGCGGGATCGCCCGCGGTCGACGGCTCCGCGTACTCGCGGGTGATGGTGGCGGTCTTCTGCGTCCGGTCCCAGCCCAGCGAGAGATCCAGGCCGAAGGCGTGGCCCGGCTCGCCGCTCGAGATGACGCGGGTCAGCTCGGCGGCGGCGGCGGGGGCGGCCGGGATCAGCAGGGTGAAGGCGGTGACGACGGCGATCAGCCGGCCCATGGTGCTCCTCCGGAAGGGTCGCGCGACGCTAGCAGCGGGTCCCGGGGTGGTCAAGGCGACGGGCAGTGGCGACGGGCAGTGGCGAACGGGCTGTGGCCCACGGGCCGTGTGGGCGGAGGTCAGGCGCGGGTGGGACCCGACGGGCGCTTCACTCGTCGCCGGCGGCGCCTTCGGCGTCGCGGAGCCCGAGCTCCTTCATCTTGACCTGGAGCGACTTTCGGCTGATCTGGAGCCGCTTGGCGGCGCGCGTCACGTTGCCGCCGGTCTCCTCCAGCGCCCGGCCGATGAGCTCCTTCTCCAGCTCGGCCTGGGCCAGCCGCACGATCTCCTTCATGGAGGCGCCGCTGGGGGCGGCGATGGCCCCCAGCGGTCCGACCGCGGCGATGGGCGTGGGGGCGACCGGCCCCTTCTCGCGCAGGGCGTCGGGCAGGGCCGAGGCCTCGATGCGCGCACCGTCGGCGAAGAGGACGGAGCGCTCCATGAGGTTCTCCAGCTCGCGGATGTTGCCGGGCCAGGCGTAGCCGAGCAGGAGCTGGAGCGCCTCGTCCTCGATGCCCGAGACCTTCTTGCCGAGGCGGCGGTTGTACTTCTCGATGAAGTGGTGGACCAGCAGCGGCACGTCCTCGCGGCGGTCCCGCAGGGGCGGCAGCGCGATGGGCACCACCGCCAGCCGGTAGTAGAGGTCCTCGCGGAAGCGCCCCTCGGCGATGAGCGCCTTGAGGTCCCGGTTGGTGGCGGCGATGAGCCGGACGTCCACCTTGAGCGTCTTGATGCCGCCGACCCGCTCGAACTCGGACTCCTGCAGGGCGCGCAGCAGCTTCACCTGGATCTCGACCGGGATCTCGCCGATCTCGTCGAGGAAGAGGGTGCCGCCGTCGGCCAGCTCGAAGCGGCCCGGCTTGGAGCCGACCGCGCCGGTGAAGGCGCCCTTCTCGTAGCCGAAGAGCTCGGACTCGACGAGATCCTTGGGGATGGCCGCGCAGTTCACCTTGATGAGCGGCTTGTCCCTCCGGGCCGAGCCGCGGTGCAGCGCCTTGGCGATGAGCTCCTTGCCGGTGCCGCTCTCCCCGGTGATGAGCACGGTGGAGGGCGAGTCGGCCACCCGGGCCACCATGTCGTAGATGGTCCTCATGGCCGGCGACTCGCCGACCAGGGGCGGCCGCTCCGCCTCTCCGACCCCCTCGTGGACGTTCTGCCGCTCCAGGTCGTGGGCCCGCGCCGCCTTGGCGATGACCTTGCGGAGCTCCTCCTGCTCGAACGGCTTGGTCACGTAGTCGAAGGCGCCGGCCTTGAGGGCGGCCACGGCGCTGTCGACCGAGCCGTGGGCGGTGATGAGGATGACCGGCACGTCCGGGTACTCGGCCGAGACCCTGCGCAGCAGCTCCATGCCGCCCACCCCGGGCATGACGAGGTCGGTCACCACCACGTGGACCGGGGTCTTCTGCAGCACCGCCAGCGCCTGCTCGCCGTCCGCGGCGGTGGTCACCTCGTACCCGTCGCGCCTCAGCATGGCCGCGAGCACGCGGCGGATGTTCAGCTCGTCGTCGACGATGAGGACGTGCGCCACGGGTCTTGACGTAGCACGGATCGGGCGCCGGTGGCACGAGGCGGGCTGGCCCGCCGGCCCGGTCAGCCTCGCCGGCGCCTCCGCTTTCGAAGCCGCGCCTCGGCCCGGGCCCGGCGGCGGGCGCGGGCCCGCTGCCGCTCCGGATCGTCGCGGCGCGCCTCGGCCTCCGGCCGCTCCTCGCGCAGGCCCGGCAGCGAGATGACGAACTCGGCCCCCTGGCCGGGCGGCGACTGGACCAGGAGGGTGCCCAGGTGCGCCGTGACGATGCGCTGGCAGATGGCCAGCCCCAGCCCGGTGCCCTTCTCCTTGGTCGTGTAGAAGGGGACGAAGATGCGCTCGCGCACGTCCTCGGGGATGCCGGGGCCGCTGTCGTGGAAGCGGACCTCCACCTGGTCGGGCCGCCGCGCCCCCTCCCGCCAGTAGGCCAGGTCGTCGCGGGTCACGCGGGTCGAGACCTGCAGCCGGCCCCCGAGCGGCATGGCCTGGAAGGCGTTCTGGGCCAGGTTGATGAAGACCTGCTTGAGCTGCTCGGCGTCGCAGAGCACCCGCGGCAGCTCCGGGGCCAGCGTGACCGAGAGCTCCACCTGGGGTGGCACCGCGGGGCCGAGCAGGCGGAAGGTCCGGGACAGCACGTCGTTCAGGTCGACCGGCGCGAGCGCGGGCTTGAGCGGCCGGGAGTAGTCGAGGAACTGGGTGACCACGCCGTTGAGCCGGTTCACCTCGTCCACCACGATCTCGAGGAACTCGCGGTCCTCCCCGGGCAGCTTGCTGGGGTCGAGGTACTGGATGGCCCCCTTGATGGCGGCCAGCGGGTTGCGGATCTCGTGGGCCAGGCCGGCCGACATCTCGCCGATGGCCGCCAGCCGGTCGCGCTCCTTCATCTGCTGGTAGAGCTTGGAGTTCTCGATGACCAGGGCGCAGCGATCGGCCACCTCGAGGAGGGCCGCGATCTCGTCGGAGGCGAAGGCCTCCGGCACCCGCTCGTCCCGGCAGGCCAGGAACCCCACCGCCCGATCGCCCGCCGCCAGCGGCATGCAGATGCCGGCCTTCATCGACGCCATGACCGCGGCGGCGTCGGAGAGCCGCCGCAGCTCGTCGGCCACGGCGGCGGTGCTGGGCCGACCGCTGCGGGACTCGGCCTCGGCCGGACCGGCCGGCAGGAGGCGGCGCAGCTCCCCCATGCGCCGGTCGAGGTTCTCCAGCAGGACGGCCTTCTGGCCGCCCGTGGTGGCGCCGAGCAGGGCGCGCGCCGCGGCCGGCTCGAGGAAGCCCGCCGGGGCCGGTCCGCGGAAGTCGTGGGGCCGGAAGCCGGGCCGGTCGTCGGCCAGCAGCCAGAGCGAGGCGTGGGTGACGCGGCGGGTCTCCACCAGGCCGTCCAGCACGACCTGGGAGAGCTCGGCCGGATCGATGACGGTGCCGCAGCGGTCCCGCAGCGCCTCCAGCCGGCGCACCAGCTCGTACCGCTCGTGGAAGAGGGTGACCACCACCCACTCCTCGACCCGCTCGCGCAGCGGCTCGAAGAGGGAGAGGATGACGAAGGACGCCACCACGGTGTTGAAGTAGAAGAGCTCGCGCCGG
This sequence comes from Myxococcales bacterium, assembly GCA_021779335.1. Lineage (GTDB taxonomy): Bacteria > Myxococcota > Myxococcia > Myxococcales > Anaeromyxobacteraceae > JADKCZ01. The sequence goes on from JAJYAW010000145.1 coordinate 6,219, forward strand.
TCACCCACCCAGGAGACCAGGCCGCCGTAGACGGTGACCAGCACCAGCCCGAGCGCGCTCACCACCACGATCTTCCCGAGGAACTCGTGCAGGTCGAGCAGCCGGTGGCGCTGCAGCGTCTGCGACAGGAAGAACATGAAGACCGTCAGGGTGATGGAGCCGAGCCCCTCGGCCGGGGAGGGGAGGCCGAAGCGCGGCAGCATGTCGGCGATGGAGAGCGCGACCGCCACCATGGCGCCGACGAAGAGGTAGCGGAGCCGGGCGCGCTCGACCCGCGTGGTGGCCGCTCGCATCCGGTTCCACAGCACCGAGAGCACCACGGCCAGGCCGAAGACCACGTAGGCGGCCACCGCGAGCTTGGCGAGGGCGACGTGGATGAGCGGCGAGACCGCCACCACCAGGCCGCCCAGCGAGCCGGCCAGCATGGCGTTGCGGGCCCGGCGGGCCGGTCGCCTGGCCACGCCCAGGAACTCCAGGAAGAAGGCCAGGGCCGAGGCCGGCACGAGCACGCCGGAGGCCACGGCCAGCCGGTCCCACCAGACGCCGCCGCCGGAGGCGTTCGGCCAGCGCAGCAGGCAGATGGCCAGCGAGAAGAGGAAGAGGTCGAGGCTGAAGAGGGCGAAGAGGGTGAAGACGCGGGAGCGGTTGTCTCGCAGCAGGGCCGCCACGGCGAGCGCCAGGGTCACGATGGCGGCCAGCAGGGCGGCCTGGGTGCGGATGTCCACGGCGGCCATCCTAGCCCGCTTCCCGCGCCGGCGACGCGCCACGCGCCGACCGTCCCGCCGGTGTCCGGCCCGCGTCCGGCGCGGCGCCCGGGGCC
>JAJYAW010000146.1 GCA_021779335.1 Myxococcales bacterium
GGCGACGATCGGCCGCGGACCCCGCCGGCCGGGCCGGGCCCGACCCAACCGCCCGGCAGGTCGTAAATATCCGGTTCGTCGAGGGTTTTTCAGACCTGACGAGTCCACTTTGTGCCCGGAATCTGCCTTGACAGCACCGGCCAGACTTGGTGTTTAGCGTGCCTCCGCCGAAGCGAGCCGCATCCGAGACGCCGAAGAGGTCCCTCGGCGATGGAGCGGCATCCGAAGCCGGCCACCGAGATCCGCGAGACCAGGAACGAAGCACCACCCAAGGAGACTGAATGACGACCAAGACGTCGAAGATCATCTGGACCCAGATTGACGAGGCGCCGGCGCTGGCGACCTACTCGCTCCTCCCCATCGTCCAGGCCTTCGTGAAGGGCACCGGCGTCGAGGTCGAGACGCGGGACATCTCCGTGGCCGGGCGCATCCTCGCCGCCTTCCCGGAGCGGCTGAAGCCGGAGCAGAAGGTCGCGGACTACCTGGCCCAGCTCGGCGAGCTCGCCAAGACCCCCGACGCGAACATCATCAAGCTCCCGAACGTCAGCGCCTCGCTCCCGCAGCTCAAGGAGGCCATCGCCGAGCTCCAGCAGCACGGCTACGACGTCCCGAACTACCCCGAGAGCCCGAAGGACGAGGCCGAGAAGGCCATCCAGGCGCGGTACGCCAGGTGCCTCGGCAGCGCCGTGAACCCGGTGCTCCGCGAGGGGAACTCGGACCGCCGGTCGCCCCCCGCGGTGAAGAACTTCTCCAGGAAGCACCCGCACAAGCTCGGCGCGTGGTCCAAGGACTCGAAGGCCCACGTCGCGCACATGACCGCGGACGACTTCTACGGCCACGAGACGTCGACGACCATCGCCAGGGCGACGACCTACCGGATCGAGCACGTGGACGCCGCCGGCCAGGTGTCGGTCCTGAAGAAGGACGCCCCGCTCAAGGACGGCGAGATCATCGACTCGACCGTGATGAGCGTGAAGGCGCTCCGCGCGTTCATCGAGGCGCAGATCGAGGACGCCAAGGCCAAGGGCGTGCTCTTCTCGGTCCACCTCAAGGCCACCATGATGAAGGTCTCCGACCCCGTCATGTTCGGCCACTTCGTGACGGTCTTCTTCAAGGAGGTCTTCGAGAAGCACGGCGCCGCGCTGAAGCAGGCGGGCGTCAACCCGAACCTCGGGCTCGGCGACCTCTACAAGAAGATCGAGGCGCTCCCGGCCGACAAGCGGGCGGAGATCGAGGCGGACATCAAGGCCACCTACGCCAGGCGCCCGGCGCTCGCCATGGTCGACTCGGACAAGGGCATCACCAACCTGCACGCGCCGAACGACATCATCATCGACGCCTCGATGCCGGTCGTCATCCGCGAGTCCGGCCAGATGTGGGGCGCGGACGGCAAGCTCCACGACGCCAAGGCGGTCATCCCGGATCGCTGCTATGCGACCATCTACGAGGAGTGCATCGAGAACTGCAAGCGGTTCGGCGCGCTCGACCCGGCGACCATGGGCTCCGTCCCGAACGTCGGCCTGATGGCGCAGCAGGCCGAGGAGTACGGGTCGCACGACAAGACCTTCATCGCCGCCGCGCCCGGGACCATCCGCGTCGTCGACGGCGCCGGCGCCACGCTCCTCCAGCAGAAGGTGGAGGCGGGCGACATCTTCCGCATGTGCCAGGCGAAGGACGAGGCCATCAAGGACTGGGTCAAGCTGGCCGTCAACCGCGCCCGCGCCACCGGCACCCCGGCCGTCTTCTGGCTCGACAGGAACCGCGGCCACGACGCGCAGGTGATCGCCAAGGTCGAGCGGTACCTCAAGGACCACGACACCAAGGGGCTCGACCTCCGGATCCTGTCCCCGGTCGAGGCGATGCGCCTCTCCCTCACCCGCATCCGCGAGGGGAAGGACACCATCTCGGTCACCGGCAACGCCCTGCGCGACTACCTGACCGACCTGTTCCCCATCCTCGAGATCGGCACCTCGGCCAAGATGCTCTCCGTGGTGCCGCTGCTCGCCGGTGGCGGGCTCTTCGAGACCGGCGCCGGCGGCTCGGCCCCCAAGCACGTGCAGCAGTTCGTGAAGGAGGGGTACCTCCGCTGGGACTCGCTGGGCGAGTTCTCGGCCCTGGGCGCCTCGCTGGAGCACATCGCCGCCACCGCCAAGAACGCCAAGGCCGCCGTGCTCTCGGAGACGCTGGACGCGGCCATCGGCAAGTTCCTCGACAACAACAAGTCTCCGGCCCGCAAGGTCGGCCAGATCGACAACCGCGGCAGCCACTTCTACCTGGCCATGTACTGGGCCGAGGCGCTGGCGGCGCAGGGGAAGGACCAGGAGCTCAAGGCCCGCTTCGCCAAGGTGGCCAAGGCGCTCCAGGAGGGCGAGGCCAGGATCAACGCCGAGCTGCTCGGCGCCCAGGGGAAGCCCGTCGACCTGGGCGGCTACTACCAGCCGGACCCGGTGAAGACCGGCAAGGCCATGCGGCCCAGCCCGACCCTCAACGCCATCATCGACGGCCTCGCGTAGCGCGTAGCGCGTAGACCCGTAACCAACACACCCAAGGAGACGACCATGGCAAGGAAGAAGATTGCGTTGATCGGCGGCGGGCAGATCGGTGGCGTGCTGGCGCAGCTCGCGGCGCTCCGCGAGCTGGGCGACGTGGTGCTGTTCGACATCGTGGAGGGGCTGCCCCAGGGCAAGACCCTCGACATCGCCGAGGCGGCCCCGGTCGACGGCTTCGACGTCAGCGTCAAGGGCACCAACAGCTACGAGGACATCAAGGGCGCCGACGTGGTCATCGTCACGGCCGGCCTGCCCCGCAAGCCCGGCATGAGCCGCGACGACCTGATCTCGGTGAACTCCAAGATCATGACCAGCGTGGCCGAGGGCATCAAGCAGTACGCCCCGGGCGCCTTCGTCATCGTCATCTCGAACCCGCTCGACGCGATGGTGACGCTCTGCCAGCGCATCACCGGCTTCCCGCACGCGCGGGTGGTCGGCCAGGCCGGCGTGCTCGACTCGGCCCGCTTCGCCGCCTTCATCGCCTGGGAGCTGGGCGTGTCGGTCAAGGACGTCTCGGCGGTCACGCTGGGCGGCCACGGCGACGACATGGTCCCGCTGGTCCGCTACACCTCGGTGTGCGGCGTGCCGGTCATGGAGCTGCTGGAGAGGAAGTACGGCGGCGCCGCCAAGGCCAAGGAGGTCATGGACGCCATGGTCAAGCGGACCCGCGGCGCCGGCGGTGAGGTGGTGGCCCTGCTGAAGACCGGCTCGGCCTTCTACTCGCCCGCCTCGTCGGCCATCGCCATGGCCGAGTCCTTCCTCAAGGACTCGAAGCGCGTCCTCCCCACGTGCGTCTACCTGAACGGCGAGTTCGGCGTGAAGGGGCTCTACGTGGGCGTGCCGGTGGTCATCGGGGCCGGCGGCGCCGAGAGGATCCTCGAGCTCAAGCTCAACGCCGAGGAGCAGGCCATGATGGACAAGTCGGTCAAGGCCGTGGCCGACCTGGTGGCGACGCTGAAGTAGCGCCGTCCCTCGCCGAAGCAACCCGGGGCCCCGGCCGCGCCAGCGACCGGGGCCTCGCCCTGTCCGGGCGCCCCCCCTGCGGGGCCGCCCCGCCCCGCCCCGCCGGCGGTGGTATCATCTCGCGGCGGAGGTCCCATGCGCCGCGCCACCGTCCTCCTCGCCCTGCTCGCGCTGGCCGCCACCCGGGGGGACTGCACCGGCGCCGGCGGCGGCCCCTACGACCCCTGCGCCGGCCGGGCCTGCGGCGACGCCTGCTCGCTCTGCCAGCCCGGCGTCCCCGGCTGCTTCGAGTCGGCCGTCGTGAAGGCCTGCGACCCCCTCGGCCGGTGCCAGGCGGCCACGCCCGACCTGTGCGCCCCGGCCACGGCGGCCTGCGCCTGGCGCGCCTGCGGCGCCCCCTGCGTCGTCGAGCCGGCCTGCCGGAGCGCCGTGCCGCCGTGCATGCTGCCGTCCCTCCTCGGGCACTGCGACCGGGACGGGACGTGCCAGACGCGGCTCCCGGTGGGCCCCGGCTTCTGCGCGCCGCCGCTCCCGGACCCCGGCTGCCGCGGCAAGGCCTGCGGGGACGCCTGCGGCCTCTGCCCGGCGGGCACCGATCCGGCCGCCTGCCCGGTCCCGAGCCTGGCCGCCACCGCCTGCGACCGCGACCTCCACTGCGTCACCGCGGGGACCTTCAGCTGCGCCCCGTAACGGCGCTCCCCGTTTCCCGAGCCGCCTCGGCACCTTCCGCGCGCGTCAATTGTGGACCGCTCCGGTCCCCCTAAGCGTCGATTCTCACGACGTTTTCCAGCGACGGCGCGGCTGACACCCACCCCTCCGGCGTGTTAAAGCGTCACCCCACCCGGGAGCCTCGGCGTCGAGGCGGCCCTGGGACCCTTTGACCGACAGGACAAGGAGCACCAACGTGATCGAGGCCTACCTGAAGCACGTCGAGGAGCGCAGCGCGCAGGGCGTCCCGCCGAAGGCGCTCGACCCGGAGCAGACCCGCGAGCTCGTCAAGCTCCTGCAGAAGCCGCCCAAGGGGAAGGAGCAGTTCCTCCACGACCTGCTGGCCGACCGCGTCTCGCCCGGCGTCGACCCCGCCGCCGAGGTGAAGGCCGCCTTCCTGGGCGACGTCGCCAAGGGCAAGGTGAAGTGCCCGGTCATCGACAAGAAGCAGGCGGTGGCGCTGCTCGGCACCATGGGCGGCGGCTACAACGTCCCGCCGCTCGTCGCCCTGCTCAAGGTGAAGGCGCTGGCCGCCGACGCCGCCAAGGCCCTCTCCGGCCTCACCTACGTCTACGACGCGTTCGACGAGGTCATGGCGCTCGCCAAGGCCAAGAACGCCGCCGCCAGGGCGGTGGTCGAGTCCTGGGCCGCGGCCGAGTGGTTCACCTCGAGGAAGGGCGTGCCGGCCGCCATCAAGGTCAAGGTCTTCCGCGTGGACGGCGAGATCAACACCGACGACTTCTCCCCGGCCGGCGACGCCGCCACCCGCCCCGACATCCCGCTCCACGCCCTGGCCATGGGCAAGACCAAGTTCCCGGCCGGCCTGAAGACCATCGCCGAGTACCGCGCGGCCGGCTTCGAGGTGGCCTTCGTGGGCGACGTGGTGGGCACCGGCTCCTCCCGCAAGTCGGCCTGCAACAGCGTCCAGTGGGCCATCGGCGAGGACATCCCGCACGTGCCCAACAAGCGGCGCGGCGGCGTCATCATCGGCGGCGTCATCGCCCCCATCTTCTTCAACACGGCGCAGGACTCCGGCGCGCTGCCCATCAAGGCCGACGTGTCGAAGCTCAAGATGGGCGACGTGGTCACCGTCGACACCGAGAAGGGCGAGATCCGGGGCGAGGGCGGCGAGGTGCTCTCCACCTTCTCGCTGACCCCCGAGACCCTCCGCGACGAGTTCCAGGCCGGCGGGCGCATCCCGCTCATCATCGGGCGCGCCCTGACCGACCGGGCCCGCAAGGCGCTCAAGAAGCCGGCCGCCGCCACCTTCGTGGTGAAGACCAACCCGGCCCCGAAGAAGGGGCAGGGCTACTCGCTCGGCCAGAAGATGGTCGGCCAGGCCTGCGGCCTGCCGGGCGCGCTGCCCGGCTGGTACGTCGAGCCGCGGATGACCACCGTCGGCTCGCAGGACACCACCGGCCCCATGACGGCCGACGAGCTGAAGGAGCTGGCCTGCCTGAAGTTCCAGGCCCCCATGGTGATGCAGTCCTTCTGCCACACGGCGGCCTACCCCAAGGCGGCCGACGTGAAGATGCACGCCACCCTGCCCGACTTCATCCGGGCCCGCGGCGGCGTGGCCCTCCGGCCGGGCGACGGCGTCATCCACTCCTGGCTCAACCGCCTCCTGCTCCCCGACACGGTGGGCACCGGCGGCGACTCCCACACCCGCTTCCCCATCGGCATCAGCTTCCCGGCCGGCTCCGGCCTGGTGGCCTTCGGCGCGGCGCTCGGCTTCATGCCGCTGGAGATGCCGGAGAGCGTGCTGGTCCGCTTCAAGGGCCAGCTCAACCCCGGCATCACCCTCCGCGACGTGGTCAACGCCATCCCGCTGGCCGCCATCAAGTCCGGCGACCTGACGGTGCCCAAGAAGGGGAAGAAGAACGTCTTCAACGGCACCATCCTGGAGATGGAGGGGCTGCCCGACCTGACGGTGGAGCAGGCCTTCGAGCTCACCGACGCCGCCGCCGAGCGCTCCGCGGCCGCCGCCTGCGTGGCCCTCTCCGAGAAGACCATCGCCACCTACCTGCGCTCCAACGTGGCCCTCATGAGGAAGATGATCGCCGACGGCTACGGCGACAGGAAGGCCTTCGAGGGGCGCATCGCCGCGGTCGAGAAGTGGCTCAAGAAGCCGGTCCTCCTCAAGGCCGACAAGAACGCCGAGTACAAGAAGGTGTTCGAGATCGACCTGGCCGGCATCACCGAGCCCATCCTGGCCTGCCCCAACGACCCGGACGACGTGAAGGTGCTCACCGAGGTGGCCGGGACCAAGATCGACGACGTCTTCCTCGGATCCTGCATGACCAACATCGGCCACTTCCGCGCGGCCGGCGAGATCTGGAAGGGCGGCAAGTTCAACCCGGCCGTCCGCACCTGGCTCTGCCCGCCCACCCGCATGGACCAGCAGCAGCTCCGCGACGAGGCCTACTTCACCATCTTCAGCGCCATCGGCGCCCGCATCGAGACGGCCGGCTGCTCGCTCTGCATGGGCAACCAGGCCCGCGTGCCGGACGGCGTGACGGTCTTCTCCACCTCGACCCGCAACTTCGACGATCGCATGGGCGCCGGGGCCAAGGTCTTCCTGGGCTCGGCCGAGCTCGGGGCCATGGCCGCCAGCATGGGCAGGCTGCCCACCAAGGAGGAGTACTTCGCGGCCTTCAGCGGCAAGATCCAGCCCAGGCTGGACAAGGTCTACCGGTACCTGCAGTTCGACGAGCTGCCCGAGTACAGGCCGGCCGCCGGCGGCAAGCTCCGCGTCGTGGCGGGGTAGCCCGCCGCCGCGCCGGGGCCGCGCGCGCCGGCTC
>JAJYAW010000147.1 GCA_021779335.1 Myxococcales bacterium
GGCGCCGGGCGCGCGGCGGGCGGCGGCGGGGCTGGTGGCGGCCGGGCTCATCGGCGGCCTCGGCGTCCTCACGGCGCGGCGCAGCCAGGTCTACGCCGACGAGGTCGCCTTCTGGGCCGACGTGGCGCGGAAGGCGCCCGGCAGCGCCCGCGCCTTCAACAACCTGGGGCTGGCCCTCTCGGCGCGCTGCCGGCTGCCCGAGGCGGAGGCGGCCTTCCGGGTGGCGCTGGCGCTCGACCCGGACCACGGCCGGGCCCGCGTCAACCTCTGGCTGCTCCGGCAGGGAGATCCGCCGGGGGAGCGGCGGGGCGAGGGCGCCGCCTGCCCGGTGCCGGGCGGAGGTGCTATGGATCCCGGGGATGACGCGCGCCAAGCCCGCCCTGGCCGTCCGTAGCGCCGCCCTCGCGGTCGCCCTGCTCCTCGCGCCGCCGCTCCCGGCCGGCGCGGCGCCCGCCGACCTCGAGCGGCCCGGCACCATCCACCTCGATCGGCCGCAGGGGGCCGGCTTCGTGCGCCCGGAGCCACGCGACCCGGGCTGCCTCGCCAGGGCGCTGGCCGGGGAGCCCGACGTGGCGGGGCTCGACGCCCGGGCCCGCTTCATGGTGCAGCGGGACGGCGCGCTCACCGGCATCGAGCTCGAGCCGGCGGCCCCGGCGGCCATGACCCGGGCCGCCGTGGCGGCGCTGCGCGCCTGCCCCTGGAGACCGGGGCTGGATCCCGGGGGCCGGCCGGTGGTGGTGCAGGTCACCCAGCCGATCCGGGTGAGGGCGGCGAGCCACGAGGACGGGGAGGCGGGTCAGGAGCGGGCGGGCGCCGTCCGCTCCAGCGCCGGCCGGGCCGACGCGCCGGGGCTGCCGCCGCCGCCGGTGGTCATGGGCGAGGGCCGCCTCAGGCTCGACGGCCCCCAGGCGGCCGGCTTCCGGCGGCCGGTGCTGGACGACCCCGGCTGCCTGCCGAGGGCGCTGCAGCGCCAGCCAGCCGTGGCCGGGCTGGAGAACACGGTGAAGTTCGCCGTCATGCGCGATGGCAGCGTGAGCCACTTCAGCTTCCTGGTGCCGGTGCCACCCGAGGTGGACCGGGCCGTGGCGGCCGCCTTCGAGGCGTGCAGCTGGAGGCCGGCGCTCGACCCGGCGGGCCAGCCGCTGGCCGTCTGGGTGGTGCAGCCGCTCAAGGTGGCGCCGGCCCTGCCGCCGCCCGAGAAGCAGCGCCCGCTCTTCCCGTAAGCGCCGCCCGCCGCGCCCTTCAGCGCCGCCCTTCAGCGCCGGGCCGGCCCCGCCGCCCCCGCGCGCAGCCTCGCGGAGGCGGTGGCCAGCCCCTCCCGCTCGCACCAGGCGGCCAGCTGGTCCGGCAGCGCCCCCGCGCCGTGGAGCTGCACCGCCTGGGAGAGGACGTGCTCGGCCTCCTCCACCGCGCCGGAGAGGCAGTGGAGGAAGGCCAGCCGGAGCCCCTCCCGCGCCGAGAACGGCTCGGCGAGCCCGGCCTCGGCGAGCGCCGTCACCGCGTCCCAGTCGCCGGCCCGTCCGGCCGCCAGGGCGTCCCACCAGCGCACTTCCTGGCGGAGGGGCTCCGGCGCGACCGGGGCGGCGGCGGCGGCGCGCCAGGCCTCGGCCTCGTCCCCGTTGGCGGGGACCATCCAGGGGTCGAGGCGGAGCAGGGCCTGCAGGTCGTCCCCGGTGGTCATCGGCGGGCAGTGTAGCGCCGGCCCGACTCGAGCTTCCAGCGCCTCGCGGCGCAGGCGCCGGCGCTCGTCCGGAGCGCCCCCCGCCCCGTCGGGGAGGCTCCGCCCCGGTTTCTTCGGCCCGACCACCTGCTAGCATCGAGCCGTGACCTGGCTCGCGATCCTGCTCGGGGCGCTGGCGGCCGCCGCGTCCCTCCTCTGGTGGCGCGAGCGGGCCCTCCGGCGTGGCGAGTCGCGGGCCGCGGCGCAGCAGCGGGCGCTGGCCGTCCTGGCGGCCCACGCCGACGACGTGCTCCTCCTCATCGACGGGCAGGACCGGATCGTCGAGGTGAACGAGCGGGCCGTCGCCACCTACGGCCGGCCGCGCCGGGAGCTGGTGGGGCGCCCCGTCCGCGACCTGCGCACCGCCGAGATGGCCGGGCGCTTCGAGGCGGACTGGGACAGCGTCCGCGAGGGGGGGGCGCCGGCCTTCGAGACCGTCCACCGCCGGGCAGACGGCAGCACCTTCCCGGTGGAGGTCAGCCTGGGGCACGCCGACCTCGACGGGGCGCGGATGCGGATCGCGGTGGTGCGAGACGTCACCGAGCGGCGCCGCGCCGAGGCCGCGCGCCGCGAGAGCGAGGCGCGCTTCAAGGCGGCCTTCCACGGCGCCGGCGTGGGCATGGTGCTGGTGGACGCGCGCGGCACGCTGGTGGACTTCAACGCCGCGATCTGCCGCATGCTGGGCTACCCGCACGAGGAGCTGGCGGCGCTCCCCTTCCAGTCGCTGCTCCACCCGGACGACCGGTCCGGGAGCCTGGAGGCCTTCGCGGCGCTGGTGCGCGGCGAGCGCGACCACAACGAGATGGAGCGGCGCTACCTGAGGAAGGGCGGGGGCGTGGTCCACCTGCGCTACACGGTGAGCGCCCTCCGCGACGAGGCGGGCCGCTTCCAGCACGCCATCGGCATCATCGAGGACGTCTCCGAGCGCCAGGAGCTGCAGGCGCGCCTGGCGGTCTCCGACCGGATGGCCTCGCTGGGCACGCTGGCGGCCGGCGTGGCCCACGAGCTCAACAACCCCCTCTCGTACGTGGTGGGCAACCTGGCCTTCGCGCGCGAGGCGCTGGCCGCCGGGGCCGCCACGCCGCCCGAGGCGCTCACCCAGGCGCGCCAGGCGCTCGACGAGGCCAACGAGGGGGCGGCCCGCGTCCGCCAGATCGTGGGCGACCTGCGCGCCCTCTCGCGCACCGGCGAGGATCGCCGCGAGCCGGTGGACGTCGGGGCCGCCGTCCGCTCGGCCCTCACGCTGGCGGCCGGCGTGCTGCGCCCCTGCGCGACCCTGGCCGTCGACCTGCAGCCGGTGTCCACCGTGCTCGGCGACCCCGCGCGGCTGGGCCAGGTCATCCTCAACCTGCTCGTCAACGCGGGCCAGGCCATCGGCGAGGGGCACGCCGAGACCAACACCATCCAGGTGTCCACCGCCATCGAGCCCGACGGGCGGGTGCGCATCTCGGTGGCCGACACCGGGCCGGGCATCCCGGACGACGTGCTGCCACGCATCTTCACCCCGTTCTTCACCACCAAGTCCTCCGGCCAGGGGACCGGGCTCGGGCTCGCCATCTGCCAGCAGACGGTGCTGGCCATGGGCGGCGAGCTCTCGGTGCGCACCCGGACCGGGCAGGGGGCCACCTTCACGGTGCTGCTGCCGCCGGCCCCGGTGGCGCTGCGCCCGGCCGCGGCGCCGGACCCGGGACCGGGGCCGGCGGCCGGGCCGCGCGGTCGGGTCCTGGTGGTGGACGACGAGCCCTACGTCGGCAAGACGATGCGCCGGATCCTGGGCGGAGCGCACGACGTCGAGGTGCTCGAGTCGGCGCGGGCGGCGCTGGAGCGGCTGGCCCAGCCGCCGGCGCCGGACGTCATCCTCTGCGACCTCATGATGCCCGGGATGACCGGCATGGACCTCCACGCCGCGCTGCTGGGGACGGATCCCGCCATGGCCGGCCGCATGGTCTTCGTCACCGGAGGGGCGCTCCACGAGTCCTCGCGGGCCTTCATCGCGAGCGTGGGAAACCCGGTGCTGGAGAAGCCGTTTCCCACCGACCTGCTGCGCGGCGTGGTGGCGGAGACCCTTCGGCGCGGCGTGGCCGCCCTGCCGCACCCGACCCCGGTGGCCGGCTAGGCTCCGCGGACCCCGTCGCCACGGCGACCACGGAGCGTCCACCAGCGACGCCGCCTTACCAGAGGGGGGCGCGGATCATGCGTTCCGTGCGCGGGATCGCGCACCCGGTGCGCCGGAGGTCGTCTCGCGGGCGGCTCCGTTCGCCAAAAACCGTTATTTTTGTAGGGTGTTAGGTGGACACGGCGGGCCCGAACGGGTCGGCTCGCGCCGAGGAAATGGGTCATTTGGCGCATGGGTGGATGAGCCATCGGATCGTGGCTGATAACTGCTTGTAGTCATTCACGAAATTAGACTTGACGCACGGCTAAGATCCGGGCCGTAAACGCCCTTGGGGGAGGGGCACGACCATTGCTTGGGCAAGCACCGCCTCACTCACGGCCGCAAGGTCCTTCCGTTCCTCAAAGGGGAGATTCCAGGATGCAAATCGCAAAGCGTTACGGGCAAACCGCGTTCTTCGGCGCGGCGCTCGCCATGGTGCTCTCCGCCTGTTCGGGCAGCACCGGTCCTGTCGGTCCGCAGGGCCCGAGCGGCCCTGCCGGGACGGGCAGCGTGGGTCCGACCGGTCCCGTCGGCCCGACCGGTCCCACCGGGCCGTCCGGCGCCACCGGCGCCACCGGTCCCGCGGGTTCTGCGGGCGCTCCGGGCCGCTCCACCGCCTCCACCGGCCTCAACGTCACGGTCACCAGCGTGACGCAGGCGGCCGGCCAGCCGGTCACCGTCCTCTTCAAGGTGGCCGATGACCTCGGCTACCCGGTGGACCTGAAGGGCGTCTACTCGGTCAACACCGTCATCAAGCCCGCCTTCGCCCTGGCCAAGATCCAGACCGGCACGGGCGGTGTGATGCTGCCCTACAAGGTGGTCACCCAGACCGGCACGGCCACCGCGGTGCCCCCGGCGGTGCCGGATCCGACCGCCGTCGTCTTCTCGCCGGGCACGATGACGCCCACCTGGCCGGGCGCGCCCGCCGCCACCGACGCCGCGCGCATCGGCCTCCTCACCGAGGTCGGCTCCGGCAACGGCACCTACCAGTACGTCTTCCCGACCGGCGACCCCGGCTTCACGGCCGCCGGCACCGGCCGCAACGCCGGCAAGACGGTGCTCACCGTGGTCAACCCGGTCAACCTCGACGCCGACGCGACCGTGACCCACACGCTCTGGATCCAGATCGCCCGCCAGACCGACACGGTCGACCCCACCGACACCAAGACCTGGTACCCGGTCAACAAGGAGTTCGACTTCCGCGTGGACGGCGCGACGCCGCTCAAGCGCGAGATCGTCACCACGGCGAACTGCAGCAACTGCCACCAGAAGTTCAAGCCGGAGGGGACGGTCGCCAGCGCCTTCCACGGCGGCGGCCGCGTCGAGGGGACCTTCTGCAACGTCTGCCACAACCAGGACCGCGTCTCCAACCCGGCGGCCGACTCCTCGGTCTTCATCCACCGCATCCACGACGGCGAGCACATCGCCACCGCCAACCAGTTCCACGGCATCGCGGCGACCTACCCGCAGGACGTTCGCAACTGCGACGCCTGCCACGGCACCGCCAACGGCACGGTCACCGCGCCCGCCCAGGGCGGCCAGTCCACCTCGCACCCCACGCTGGCGGCCTGCGGCTCCTGCCATGACTACGTGAACTTCACGGCGACGCCGGTCGGGGCGATCTGCGGCACGGGCGGCAGCCTCGCCACCGACCCCACCACCGGCCTGCCGCTGCCCTGCGATCACATCGGCGGTGCCCAGACGGACAGCACCGGCTGCGCCGGCTGCCACAGCCCGGCCGCCATCTCCGGGTACCACGTCCCGGTGGCGCCGCCGGACCCGACCTTCAAGGGCGCCACGGTCGCCGGCGTGCTCGGCACCAACAGCTACACCAACTCGGCCTACCTGTCGGGGGCCAACTCCCTCCCGGCCGGCGCCTCCAGGTTCACCTACCTGGTGAGCAGCGTGGCGGCGGTGGCGGACGGCGGCGGCGTGCTGCGCCCGACCATCGTCTTCAAGCTCCAGAAGGACGGCGCGGACGTGGCCTTCGGCACCTATGACGCGACGCTCAACCCGGAGCTCCTGGGCAGCAACTTCCGCGGCTCCCCCTCGGTCGAGTTCGCCTGGTCCATCCCGCAGGACGGCATCGCCGCCCCGGCCGACTTCAACGCCTCGGCCGCTGGCTACATCAAGGCCATCTGGGCGGGCACCGCGACCGGCGCCGGCGCGGGCACCCTCACCGGGCCCGACGCGAACGGCTACTACACCATCACGCTGACCGGCGTCGCGGTGCCGGCCAACGCCAGCATGCTCACCGGCGGCGTCGGCTACACCTACGGCGCGGGCACCCCGCCGCTCACCCAGGTCAACCTGTCCAAGTTCCCGTACGTCGCCCCCGGCGCGTCCGGCACGGTGAACTTCCAGCCGGTCTCGGTCGATCCCGCCTCGCTCATCGGCTTCGGCGGCCTCGTCGTCCCGGCCGCCGACGTCTGGAAGGTGGCCACCGGCTACACCGCCCGCCGCACCATCGTGGCCGCCGCCAAGTGCAACGGCTGCCACGCGCAGCTGGGGGTCGCCCCGACCTTCCACGCCGGCCAGCGCAACGACGGCCCGACCTGCGCGTTCTGCCACAACCCGAACCGCACCAGCAGCGGCTGGTCGGCCAACGCGAAGGACTTCATCCACGCGCTCCACGCCGGCCGGATCCGCTCCACGCCGTTCACCTGGCACGCGGCCTCGGCGACCGACAACTACGGCGGCGTCGAGTTCCCGGCGGCGCTGGACACCTGCCAGGCGTGCCACGTCCCGGGCGGCTACGACTTCAGCAGCGCCGGCGCCCAGGCGGCCTTCCCGAACATGCTCGAGAGCACGGCGGCCACCGGCACCATCGCCGTCAACGTCACCACCTCGCCGTACGTGGCGCAGGATGGCGTGACCAACTACGGGGCCGGCTTCAACGCCACCACCGGCGCCGACGCCGCGGCGACCACCCTGGTCGTCTCCCCGATCACGGCGGCCTGCTCGGCCTGCCACGACGCCCCCGACGCCCGCGCCCACATGCAGGCCATGGGCGGCACGTTCTACGGCACGCGCACCGCCGCGGCCGGGAACGTGGAGCAGTGCCTCGTGTGCCACGGCCCCGGGGCGCAGTTCGCCATCAGCCAGATGCACAAGTAGTCGACGGCCGCGCCGG
>JAJYAW010000148.1 GCA_021779335.1 Myxococcales bacterium
GGGGGCCGGGGCGCTGGCCGCGGCGCTGGGGCTCGACCCGCTGGCGGCGCGGGTGCTGCTGGCGCGCGGCCTGGCGGACCCGGCCGCCGCCCGGGCCTTCATGGACTCGCGGCTGGCCGACCTGCCCGATCCCTTCACCATGAAGGGCATGGACGCGGCCGTGGCGCGGATCGGGCGCGCCGTCGCGGCCGGCGAGCGGATCGCCGCCTACGGCGACTACGACGTGGACGGCGTCACCTCCACGGTGCTCCTGGCCGGCTTCCTGCGCGCCGCCGGCGCCGAGGTGGTGACCTACACCCCGCACCGGCTGGTGGAGGGGTACGGCCTCAACACCGGCGCCGTGGAGCGGCTGGCGGCGGGCGGGGTCAAGCTGCTCGTCAGCCTCGACTGCGGCATCACCTCGGTCGAGGAGGTGCGGGCGGCGGCGGCGGTCGGGCTCGACGTGGTGGTGGTGGACCACCACACCGTGCCGGTGGAGCTGCCGGCGGCCGCCGCCATCCTCAACCCCCACCAGCCGGGCTGTGAGTACCCGTCCAAGGACCTGGCCGCGGTGGGCGTCACCTTCGCGCTGGTCATGGCGCTGCGGCGCCGGCTCCGCGAGCAGGGGCGCTTCGGCGCCGGCCGGACCGAGCCCAACCTGAGGGAGGCGCTCGACCTGGTGGCGCTGGGCACCGTGGCCGACGTGGTGCCGCTCGTCGGCGCCAACCGGATCCTGGTGCGCTGGGGGCTGGAGCAGATCACCCGCACCCGCCGGCCCGGCCTCAAGGCGCTCAAGCGGGTGGCGGGGCTCGCCGAGGGGGCGCCGGTGACGGCCGGGCAGGTCGGCTTCCGGCTGGCGCCGCGCCTCAACGCCGCGGGCCGGCTGGACGACGCCGGGCGCGGCGTGCGGCTGCTCCTCGACGCCGACGACGCCACCGGGCGCGCCCTGGCCGAGGCGCTGGACCGGGAGAACCAGGCGCGCCAGGAGATCGAGCGGCGCATGCTGGAGGAGGCGCTGGTCGACGCGGAGGCGGCGCTCGAGCGCGGCGCCCGCGGGCTCGTGCTGGCGCGGCCGGGCTGGCACCCGGGGGTGGTGGGCATCGTGGCGGCGCGGGTGGCCGAGCGCTTCCACCGCCCCGCGGTCCTCATCGGCCTCCGCGACGGGGTGGGGAAGGGGAGCGGCCGCTCCATCGAGGGGTTCCACCTCTACGACGCCCTGGCGGCCTGCCAGGGCCACCTCGGCCGCTTCGGCGGCCACCGCCACGCCGCCGGCGTGACCATCGCGGAGGGCCGGGTGGAGGCCTTCCGCGAGGCCTTCGAGGCGCACGCCGCCGCCGCGCTCACCGAGGAGCAGCTGGTGCCCCGCTGCCGCATCGACGGCTGGGTGGCGGAGGGGGAGCTGACGGCGCGCGCCGCCGACGACCTGGAGCGGCTCGGCCCCTACGGCGCCGGCCACCCCGAGCCGGTCTTCGCCCTGCGGGCCCCGGCGGGCAAGGGGCGCACGGTGGGGGCGCAGCAGCAGCACCTCAAGCTCACCGTCGGCCAGGGGCTGGACGCCATCGGCTTCGGGCTGGGGGCGCAGCTCCCGCTCTGCCAGGGGCCCGTCGAGCTGGCCTTCACGCTCGGGTTCAACGACTGGGACGGGCTGAAGCGGCTGCAGCTCAAGCTGCGCGATCTGCGGCCGGCCCGATAGGGTCAGACGCCGCCGTCCGCGCCTCGTCCCCCGGCGCCCGGACGCCTCGGGGCGCCGCGTCCTTGACCTCCGTCCTTTCGCGGTGTTAGCTGGCCTTTCACCCTTGAAATGGACCTGCGGAGGCACCGAGTGGCGCGCTTCATCACCGAGCTCAAGCGGACCCACAGCTGTGGCCAGCTCACCAAGGCGGAGGAGGGGCAGGAGGTCATCCTCTTCGGCTGGGTCAACAACCGGCGCGACCACGGCGGCGCGGTCTTCATCGACCTGCGCGATCGCGAGGGCGTGACGCAGGTGGTCTTCGAGGAGGACGTCCTCCCCGCGGTGCACGATCTCGCCGGGCAGCTCCGGCTCGAGTACTGCGTGGGCGTGCGAGGCAAGGTGGTCTCGCGCGGCGGCAACGTCAACCCCAAGCTCAAGACCGGCGAGATCGAGGTGCACGCCAGCGAGCTCGAGATCTTCAACCGGAGCGAGCCGACGCCCTTCCAGATCGAGGAGAAGCTCGACACGGCCGAGGAGAAGCGGCTGCAGTACCGCTTCCTCGACCTGCGCCGGGCCCCGATGCAGAAGACGCTCATGACGCGCGCGCGGGTCAACCACCTGACGCGCAACTACTTCACCGACAAGGGCTTCCTCGAGCTCGAGACCCCGTTCATGGTGAAGTACACGCCGGGCGGCGCGCGCAACTTCCTGGTCCCGAGCCGCCTCAACCCCGGCAAGTTCTACGCGCTGGCCGAGAGCCCGCAGCTCTTCAAGCAGCTCTACATGATCGCGGGCTTCGACAAGTACTTCCAGATCGTGCGCTGCTTCCGCGACGAGGACCTGCGCATCGACCGGCAGCCCGAGTTCACCCAGATCGACGTGGAGATGTCCTTCGTCACCCAGGACGACATCTTCGACGCCATCGAGGGGCTCATCGTGAAGCTCTGGAAGGAGGTCATGGGGATCGAGATCCCCCGCCCGTTCCAGCGCATGCCCTTCTACGAGTCGATGGACCGGTACGGCAACGACAAGCCGGACCTGCGCTTCGGCCTGGAGCACGTGGTGCTCACCGCGCTGGTGAAGCAGCACGGCGGCGGCGGCGTGCCGCTCCTCAAGGAGGCGGTCGAGGCAAAGGGGATCGTCAAGGCCATGAAGGTGCCGGCCTCGGCCAACCTCTCGCGCACCGAGATCGACAAGCTGGAGGAGTACGTCAAGGGGATGGGCTCCAAGGGGCTGGCGCGCGCCAAGGTGGGCGAGGGCGGCGAGTGGACCCAGTCGCCCTTCGCCAAGACCATCACCGCCGAGCTGCGCCAGGCCGTCAACGCGGCCTGCGGCGCCGCCCCGGGCGACCTGCTCCTCTTCCAGTTCGGCAAGGAGTCGGTGGTCCAGACGGTCATGGCCAACCTGCGGCTCCACCTGGGCAAGCGCATGGGGCTCATCCCGGAGTACGGCTCGGGCGGCAGCTGGCGCTTCCTCTGGGTGGTCAACCCGCCGCTCTTCGAGTTCGACGAGGAGAGCGGGCAGTGGGCCGCGGCCCACCACGCCTTCACCAGGCCGCACGACGAGTGCGTGCAGTACCTGGAGACCGACCCGGGCAAGGTGGACTGCTACCGCTACGACTGCGTCCTCAACGGCTTCGAGATCGGCGGCGGCTCCATCCGCCTCCACGATCCCGCCGTGCAGGCGCGGGTCTTCAAGGCCATGGGCATCTCCGACGAGGAGGCCCGCAGCAAGTTCGGCTTCCTCCTCGACGCCCTCAAGATGGGCGCCCCGCCCCACGGCGGCATCGCGCTCGGCATGGACCGGCTGGTCATGCTCCTCACCGGCGCCGAGTCGCTGCGCGACGTGGTGGCCTGGCCCAAGACGCAGAAGGGGACCGACCTCATGACGGGCGCCCCCGGCGACGTCGACGCCCGGCAGCTCCGCGAGCTCTACGTGAGGAGCACGGCGGAGCCGGCGAAGTAGCGGCGCCGCTGCCCGACCACGCCACCTCACCCCGCAGGCTCCGCGAGCGCCACCGTGACCACGTCCTCCCTGTCCGCCCCGGCCCTCTCCCTCGACGACGTGGTGGCCGCGGCGGCGCCGTCCGGCAAGCGCGTCCTTCTGGTCGGCTGCGGGGACGGCGCCATCGGCGCCGGGCTGCTGGCGGCCGGCGCCGTCGAGGTGGTCGGCCTGGACGCCTGCGCCCGCGGCCTGACCCGCTCGCGCCTGACCGCCACCTACCGGGTGGCCCCGGACGCGGCGCCCGAGCTGCCCTACCCGGACGGCTACTTCGACCTGCTCCTGGTGGAGGATCTCTCCGCCCTCCAGGTGGCCGGCCCCACGCTGCTGCACCTGCGCCGCTGGCTCTCCGACCAGGGGCGGCTGGTGGCGGTGGCCCACAACGCCTCGCACGAGGCGGCGCTCGTGGGGCTCCTGTCGACCGGCCGCTGGCCCGCCAGCGCCGGGGGGCGTCCCCTCTCCATCGGGAGCGCGCTGGAGGCGGTCGAGGCGGGCGGCTTCGAGGCCGACGACGCCGTGACGGTGGTCCGCACCGAGCCCGGGGCGGCGGCCGACGTGCTGCGGCAGCTCTGCGAGGCGCTCGGCGCCGACGGCGCCAAGGTGGCCGACGGGCTCACCATGGTGCGGGTGATCATGTCGGCGCGCCCGATCACGCCGCTCGGGAAGTCCGCCGCGCCCCTCCCGGATCCCTGGCGCGGCTCCCGCCCGGTCAAGGTGCTGGTGACGCCGGACCTCTCCAACGCCGGCGACCCCTGGGCCGAGGCGCTGGCCGGCCTGGCCCGCGGCCTCGCGGGCAACGCCGGCGTCACCCTGGGGGTGGCGCTCCCGCTCCCGCTCCTCTCCGCCCCGCCGGCGGCGCTGACCCAGGCGGTGGAGGGGTCCGAGGTGGACCTGCTCCTCACCGAGGCGCCGGTGGACGACGACGGCTGGCAGCGGCTGCTGGCCGGGGCCAGCACCTGGGTGGCGACGACGCCGGCCCCCGAGCTGCTGGCGCTGGCCCGGCTGGTGGGCGTCGACGTGCAGCAGGCCGGCTGATCGCGCGGGCCTCCCGTGGCCTACGACGTCATCATCCTGGGGGGGGGCGTCAACGGCCTGGGCACGGCCCGCGACTGCGCCCAGCGCGGCCTCTCGGTGCTGCTGCTGGAGAAGGGCGACCTCGCCAGCGGCGCCTCGGGCGGCAACTCCGGGATGATCCACGGCGGGCCTCGCTACATGCTCACCGATCCAGCGGTGACGCGCCTGGCCTGCCAGGACTCCGGCTACATCCAGCGCATCGCGCCGCACCTGCTCTTCCGCATCCCCGTGCTGCTGCCGTTCACCTCGCGGCGGGACCGGGCCAGCCTGTACGAGCGGGCCTACCACTACGCCACCGAGGCCTTCTTCTCCGCCTACGACCGCTTCCAGCCGCTCAAGCGCGGGCGACCCTCGACCCGCCTCTCCGCCGCGGAGCTCTACGAGCTCGAGCCGGGCCTGCGCCCCGGGTTGCACGGCGCGGTCACCTTCGACGAGTGGGGCATCGATCCGCACCGGCTCTGCGTGCTGAACGCCCTGGCGGCGCGCTTCCACGGCGCCGAGGTGCGGACCTGGACCGAGGCGCGCGAGGTGGTGCGGGAGGGGGGGAAGGTCACCGGCGTGCGCTGGCTCGATGCCCTCACCGGCGAGACCGGCGTGGCCCACGCGCCGGTGGTCTTCAACGCCACCGGCGCCTGGTCGCCGGCGCTGGCGGCGAGGAGCGGCGCGACGGTGCGGATGCGGCCGGGGAAGGGGGTCCACCTGGTGCTGGACCGCCGGCTCTCCGACTACGCCGTCGTCTGCGGCGCGGTGGACGGGCGGCAGATGTTCGCCTACCCGCACGAGGACGAGACCTGGATCGGCACCACCGACGACGACTGCTGGGGCGACCCGGACGACCTCGAGGCCACCGGGGACGAGGTGGCCTACCTGCTGGACGGCGCCGCCTCGCTCCTGCCCGGCGTGCGCCAGGCGAGGGTCACCCGGGCCTTCTGGGCGCTTCGCACCACGCTCTTCGAGTACGGCCCCAACGAGGACGCGCTGTCGCGCGAGCACGAGCTCGTCGACCACGCGGCCGAGGGGGCCGCGGGGCTCCTCTCGCTGGTGGGCGGGAAGCTCGCCTCCTACCGGGCCCAGTCGGAGGAGGCCACCGACCGGATCTTCAGGCTGCTGGGGCGCGCCGCCGTGGCTTGCCGGACCCACGAGGTGGCCTTGCCAGGCGGAGAGGAGGTGGCCGACGTGCCCGCCCTGGCGGCGCGCCACGGCGTGGCGGCCCCGGTGGTAGCCCGGATCGCCTACCGGCACGGTGCGCTCGCCGAGGAGGTCTTGAGGCTCTGCGACGAGGACCCGCGGCTGCGGCTGGTGCTCTGCCGGGACGCCGGGCTGACCGCTGCGGAGCTGGTCCACTGCGTGCGCCACGAGGGGGTGCGCAGGCTCCGGGATCTCAGGACCCGCTGCAAGCTGGCGGTGGGCGGCTGCGGCGGGCTCGACTGCGCGCGCATCGCGGCCCAGCTGACCGGCCGCGAGCTGGGGTGGGATCCGGCGCAGGTCCAGGCCGAGCTCGCCGACCTGCTCGAGGTGGGCTGGCGCGAGCGGCGGGCGGTGCTCGACGGGGCGCAGCTCGCGCAGGAGGAGCTGCTGCGCGGCGCTCACTGGGGGGTGGGGCGGTGACGGACCCAGGCGACGAGCC
This sequence comes from Myxococcales bacterium, assembly GCA_021779335.1. Classification (GTDB taxonomy): domain Bacteria; phylum Myxococcota; class Myxococcia; order Myxococcales; family Anaeromyxobacteraceae; genus JADKCZ01. The sequence goes on from JAJYAW010000148.1 coordinate 6,354, forward strand.
GGCGGCCGCGAGGACCGTCGACGTGCTGGTGGTGGGCGGCGGCCTGGCCGGCGCGGTGGCCGCGCTCGCGGCCCGTGCGGCGGGGGCCTCGGTGGTGCTGGTGCGGCGCGCCCCTGGGGCCACCGCGCTCTCCGGCGGGGCCGTCGGCGTGGCGCCGGATCTCGACGCGCTCCCATCGGACCCGCTCCGCTCGCGCCGCTCGCCGCTCGAGTCGGCGCGGCGGCTGGCGGCGCGGCGGCCCGACCACCCCTACGCGGTCCTGGGGGTCGCGGCGCTGGAGGAGGCGCTCGGCTTCATCGGCGCGGAGCTGTCCGCGCTGCTGGAGCAGGCCGACGGCCGCCCCCGCTTCCTGGCGCACGTCTCCGGCGCGGTGGCGGAGTGCGCGCTCTGCCAGCGCGGGCAGGCGGCGGGCGATCTCCGGCGCGTCCGCGGCCTGCTGGTGGTGGCCGGCTTCGCCAAGCACCTCGGCTTCGACGCCCGGCTGGTGGCGGCGGGCGTGGCTCGCTGGCTCCCCGCTGGGGGGCCGGAGCCGCTCGCGGTGGAGGCGGCCTGGCCGCGCGACCCGGCCGATGGCGCGCTCCGCCCCGTCGAGCTGGCGCGCGCGCTGGAGGCGCCGGGCGCGGCCGAGGCGCTGGGGG
>JAJYAW010000149.1 GCA_021779335.1 Myxococcales bacterium
CTCGCGCTGGCGGCGCTCGGCCTGGGGATCCTCCTCGCCGTCGCGCCGACGCTGCCGGAGTGGTCGGCGCCGCCCGCGCGGACCGACCCGGACCTGGTCGAGCTGCTCGCCTGGCTGGCCGGCCAACCGCCCCGGCCCGACGGGCGCGAGGGCGTGGCCGCGCCCTGGGAGCTGGGCCACGCGATCCAGTACTACGGCCGCCACCCGGTCCTGGCCAGCCCGTTCGGCCCGGAGGCCGGGGCGGCCTCGCTGCCGGACCTCGCCGCCATCCTCTACGCCACGCGCGAGGAGGAGGAGGCCCCGCTGCTCGCCTCGCGCCGCATCGGCTACGTCCTCCTCGGCGACCTGGTCCCCCTGCTGCTGGACGTGAGCGGCTTCGCGCCGCCCGGGGCGCCGCAGGCCGTCCGCGTCACCCTGGACCTGGAGGAGGGCGAGCAGGCGGAGCTGCTGCCCGGCGCCGTCCCGCTCCTCGCCACCCGGCTCTACCTCCAGGACGGCGCGGCGACCCGCGGCGGGCTCCCCGCCATCGGGACGATGCGCCTGCTCCAGGAGGCGGGGCCCGGGGAGGAGCCCCTCAAGCTCTTCGGCACGGTCGAGGGGGCGGCGCTCGCCGTGGCGGGGGCGCGCCCCGGCGCGACGGTCTCGGCCAGCGTGCCGGTGAGCCTGCCGCGCCGCGCCTTCGCCTTCTCGACCCACGCCGTCGCCGACGCGGGGGGCCGCGCCTGGCTCCGCCTCCCCTACGCCACCGGGAGGAACGGCGCCGCCCTGGCCGGCCTGGCGCTGGTGAGCGACGGCGAGGCCGCGATCAGCGTGGCGGTCCCGGAGGCGGCGGTGCTGCGCGGGCTCGAGGTCCCGGTCGCCCTCAGCCCCCGGCCACCCGCCGCACCAGGGCGCGCAGCGCCTCCACCTCGAACGGCTTCTCCATGGCCAGCTCCGGCCGCGCCTCCAGGAAGCGGCGCGCCTCCTCGGTGAAGGCGCCGCCGGTGAGGAAGGCGCAGCGCCGGGCCAGGTCGGGCGCCTGGCCGAGCAGCGCCTGGTGGAAGGCCATGCCCGTCATGTTGGGCATCATCAGGTCGCAGAGGATGACGTCGTAGCGGGCCCCGGCGCGGATCCGCTCCAGCGCGGCGCGGCCGTCGCCCTCCACCTCCACGTCGAACTCGGCGCGGAGCAGGCGCGCGGTGGTGGCCAGCACCTTCGGCTCGTCGTCCACCACCAGCACCCGCCGCCGCCGCCTCTCGGCCGCCGCGCCAGCCCCCGACGCTGCGGCCGCCGGCGCGGGCGGCAGGCTCAGCCGCACCACCGTCCCCTTCCCCGGGGCGCTCTCCACCGCGAGCGTCCCGGCGTGGGCGGTGGCGATGGCGTGGCAGATGGAGAGCCCCAGCCCGGAGCCGACCCCGGGCTCGCGCGTCGTGAAGAAGGGGTCGAAGACCCGGGCCAGGTGCTCCGGGGCGATCCCCTCGCCGGTGTCGCGCACCTCGAGGACGGCCCGCCCCTCGGCGGCGCGCGTCACCACCCGGATCTCGTTCTCCGCCTCGCGCCCGGGCCGGATGGCCTGGGCCGCGTTGAGGAGCAGGTTCACCAGCACCTGCACCAGCCCGCCCTCGTCGGCGTGGACCGGCGGCGCCCCCTCGTCCTGCCTCACGAAGCGGGCGCGGTGGCGCACCTCGTTCATCACCAGGGCGGCCGCCTTGTCCACCAGCGGCGGGAGCGCCAGCGTGGCCCGGGCGCGCCCCTGGGGCGCCGCGAAGGCCTGCAGCCCCTGCACGGCGCGCCGGATCCGCTCCACCCCGCCGCGCGCCTCCTCGAGCGCCTCCAGCAGCCCGGCCGAGGTCTGCGGCGGCAGCCCCACCGTCGCCACCGCCTCGGCCACCAGCTCCAGGCCGCCGCGCACGTAGGTGAGCGGGTTGTTGAGCTCGTGCGCCAGTCCGGCCGCCAGCGTGCCGAGCGCCGAGAGCCGGTCGGCCTGGGCCAGCCGCCGCGTGAGCTCGGCCCGCTCGGTGACCGCCTGGCGCAGCGCCGCCTCGGCCTGGCGCCGCTCGGTGACGTTGCGGACGACGTAGACCACGTCGGCCTGGCCGGCCCGCACCGCCCGCGCCTCGAAGTGGTGCCCGCTGCCGGGCGGGAGCTCGTACTCGACCAGCTGGAGCTGGCCGGTCTCGCGGGCCCGCGCGCTGGCGGCCTGGAACAGGTCGGCCAGCGGCCCGGGCATCAGCTCGGACACCCGCCGGCCCAGGAACTGCCCGGGGGGCATGGCGAGATCGCGCTCGCCGCCGTGGAACTCGAGGAACACGTCGCCCGGGCCGACGCGGAAGATCATGTCGGGGAGGGCGGCCAGGAGGTCGTCCCTGGTCGTCGTGTGCGATTCGTCCTGCTCGCGCTGGTCGCGTCCACCCATCGTCCTGGATGGTACGCCCTCGCCGAGGTGGTCACCAGGACCTGAAGTACGCGTAGGGACGCGGGCCGGGGTCCGCCCGGACCCGGTGCCGCCAGCACGGTCCGGCGGACCCGCGGGCGCGGCGCCCCCGGGCGGGCGCTCAGGGGCCGGTGGCCTCGTCTCGCAGCTCGCCGGTGCGCCAGCCGAGCCGGATGGAGCCGAAGCGGAGCGCCAGCGTCACCGCCACGCCGAGCCCGGCCGCCAGCGGCGTGGGCTGGGCCAGCGTCACGTCGACGAGGACGAAGGCGGCGCAGCCGGCCATGGCCGCCAGCGCGTAGAACTGGCCGGACCTGAAGATGAGCGGCTCCTCGCGCACCAGCACGTCGCGCAGGATCCCGCCGCCCACCGCGTTGACCGTGCCCACCAGCACCGCCGAGAGGAGCGGCAGGTCGGCCAGGATGGCCCGCTGCGCGCCGTAGACGCCGTAGAGGCCGAGGCCGACCGCGTCGGCCACCAGGATGACGAGCCGGAGGCGGTGCAGCACGCCCGCGAAGAGGACGCCCGCCGCGGCGCCCGCCAGCACGGCTGCCAGGTAGCGCCCGTCCCGCAGCGCCGCGGGCGGGCCGGCCTGCAGGAAGATGCCGTCGCGGAGCAAGGCGCCGCCGAGCCCGGTCACCAGGGCCAGCACCGCGGCCCCGACGAGATCGTACCGCTTCTGGCGCGCCACCATGGCGCCCGTGGCCGCGAAGAGGGCGACGGCGCCCAGGTCGACCGCGAGCGGGAGCTGGAAGGGTGCGTCGACCACCGCTACTGGAAGTGGCGGGGCTCGAGCTGCTCGAGCGGGACCTCGAGGATCCGGCCGTTGGGCAGGAGGTTGGGCGCGCAGACCCTGCCCTGGCTGACCAGCTTGTAGCGCTCGCAGCGGTCGAACCCGCCCTCGCAGAAGAAGGACTGCCAGACCTTGAGGGAGGACTTCACCTTGAACTGGGCGAAGAGCGGACAGCTGTCGACGCGCGGACAGGGGGCCATGCGGTGCATCTCCGGGAAATTGGGGTGGCGCATCCTATGGGACCCGGCGACCGCTGGGAATCCCAAAATCCTGTGGCACGATGCCGCCATGGTCACCGGCCCGGCCCTGGCGCTCTCCGGCCTGCTCCTGCTCGCCGCCCCGATCGGCTCCGCGGCCCTGGAGGCGGCGCCCGACCCGGCCGGCCCCCCGGACCCGGCCGGCGCGGCGCTCACCCTCGACGTCCCGGCCGCCGCGGCCACCACTGGTGGCCTGCTCCTGCTCTCCGGCCTGGCGACGCTCGAGAAGACCCGGCTGGTGCCCGCGACCTGCCGCTGGTGCTCGCCCGGCCCGCTCGACCGCTTGGCGCGCGGCCAGCTCCGCTGGCGCAACCCGGGCCGGGCCGCCTCCGCCTCCGACGCGCTGGTGGTGCTGGTCCCGGCGGGCGCGGCGGTGGCGCTCGGCTGGAGCGCGCTGCAGGCCGGCGGCGGGTGGCGCGAGGCGGGCGAGGATCTGCTCACGGTCGCCGAGGCCGTGGCCGTCGCCACCGCGCTCACCGAGGTGGCCAAGTACGGCGCCGGGCGCCTCCGCCCCTACGCCTGGGCCGACGGGGCGCCCCCGTCCGCCGACGCGCGGCTCTCCTTCTGGTCGGGCCACGCGTCGCTCGCCTTCTCGGTGGCCGCGGCGACGCTGCAGGTGGCCCGGCTGCGCGGGCGGCCGGCGTGGCGCTGGATCGGGCTGGCCTCCTTCGCCGGGGCGGCCGCGGTGGCCTGGCTCCGCGTGGCGGGCGATCGCCACTGGGTCACCGACGTGGCCGCGGGCGCCGCGGTGGGCACCGCCGCCGGGCTCGGCGTCCCGCTCCTGGTGCTGCACCCGGCCGGCGGCCGGGCGCCGCCGGTGACGCTGGTGCCGGCGCCGGGCGGGCTGGCGCTGCTCTTCTGAGGGCTCCCCCCTTGGAGCCTGCCGGTTGCTGGCGAGCCCCCGGCCCGCGTGCTAACGGAGTCGTGGGGGGGGGGAAGCGAGACGAAGCGATGAGCACCGGGACCGCCAGCGCCAGCCTGCACGTCATCCACTCCGCCGACCCGGCGGCCCAGGGGCAGGCCTACGCCATCGGGCCGGACGGGCTCACGCTGGGGCGCGACGTCGGCAACGGCGTCGTCATCGCCTCGGACCAGGCCTCGCGCCGCCACGCCCGCATCCTCTCGGTGGCCGGCGCCCACCTCCTGCAGGACCTCGACTCGACCAACGGCACCTTCGTCAACTCCAAGGCGGTCAAGGAGCAGCCCCTCCGCCACGGCGACGTGGTGCGCATCGCCTCCACGGTGATGAAGTACCTGGTCGAGGGCTAGCTCAGAGCATCCCGAGCTGCAGGCGCGCCGCCTCGCTCATCCGGGAGGGGTCCCAGGGCGGGTCGAAGACCAGCTCCACGTCGGCCTGCTTCACGCCCGGCACCGAGAGGCACTTGCGGCGCACGTCGTCGACCAGCACCGGCCCCACCCCGCAGCCGGGCGCGGTCAGCGTCATGTGGACCAGCACCCGGTGGCCGCCCTCCACCGGGCCGCTCGCCACCGAGTAGATGAGCCCGAGCTCGACGATGCTGGCGGGGATCTCCGGGTCGTAGACGTCCTGCAGCGCCCGCCAGACCTGCTGCTCGTCGAAGGGCCCCTCCGGCGCGGCGGCGCGCGCCTCGGCGGCCGCCCGGGCCTCGGCGGCGTGCTTCTCGCCCAGCGCGTCGGCGTCCGCCCCGTCGATGCGCAGGAGCTGGCCGCGGTCGTTCATGACGGTGAAGCTGCCGCCCAGCGACTGCTGCAGCACCAGCCAGGCCCCCTCCGGCAGCTGCACCGCCTCGCCCTGGGGGATGAGGACGGCCTGCACGGCGCGCAGCAGGGTGACGGGCTCGCGGGCCATGGCGCTCCTACTCGGTCGAGGCGCGGCCGTCGCCCTGGAGCGCGGCGCGCAGCGTGTGCCAGGCCAGGCTGGCGCACTTCACGCGGGTGGGGAAGTCGTGGACGCCGCCGAAGACGGCCAGCTTGCCCAGCGCCTCGAGGTCGGGCGCGGCGCCCGGCCCCTCGGTGACCAGGGCGTGGAAGGTCCGGTAGAGCGCCTCGATCTCCGCCGGGGTCCTCCCCTTCACCAGGCCGGTCATCACCGAGGCCGAGGCCCGGCTGATGGCGCAGCCGGTGCCGGTGAAGTGGACCTCGCGCACCGCGCCGTCCTCCAGCTTCACCTGGACGTCGAGGTGGTCGCCGCAGAGCGGGTTGAGCCCCTCGGCGCGGTGGGTGGCGCCCGGGAGCGGCCCGAAGTTCCGGGGGCGCCGGCCGTGGTCCAGGATCACCTCCTGGTAGAGATCGGAGAGCTCGCTCATGGCCTCACGCGAAGATGCGCCGCGCCTCGTGGAGGGCGCCGAGCAGCGCCTCCACGTCGGCCGGCGTGTTGTAGAGGGCGAAGGAGGCCCGGCTGGTGGCCGGCACGCCGAGCCGCTGCATGAGCGGCTGGGCGCAGTGGTGGCCGGCCCGGATGGCCACCCCCTGGCGATCCACGATGGTGGCGAGGTCGTGCGGGTGGACGTCGCCGAGCAGGAAGGAGAGCACCCCGGCCCGCCGGCGCGGCGTCCCCACCAGCCGCACGTCGGGCAGCGCCCGCAGCGCCTCCTCCGCCAGCGTCAGCAGCGCCGCCTCGTGGGCCGCGATGGCCGGCAGGCCGAGCGCCGTGACGTAGTCGAGCGCCGCCGCCAGGCCGACGGCGCCGGCGATGTGCGGCGTGCCGGCCTCGAACCTGTAGGGCGGCTCGTTGAAGGTGGTCCGCTCGAAGGTGACCGAGCGGATCATGTCGCCGCCGCCCTGCCAGGGCGGCATGGCCTCGAGGTGCTCGCGGCGCCCCCACAGCACGCCGATGCCGGTCGGCCCGTACACCTTGTGGCCGGAGAAGACGTAGAAGTCGGCCCCCAGCGCGCCCACGTCCACGCCCAGGTGCGGGGCGCCCTGGGCCCCGTCCACCAGCACCGGGATGCCGCGGGCGCGGGCCAGGCCGATGACCTCCGCCAGCGGCGTCACCGTGCCGAGCGCGTTCGAGACCTGGGTCACGGCCAGCAGCTTGACGCGCGGACCGAGCAGCCGCTCCAGCGCCCCGAGGTCGAGGTCGCCGGCGTCGTCGATGGGGGCCGGCACCAGCCGGGCGCCCCGCTCCTGGCAGACGAGCTGCCAGGGCACGATGTTGGAGTGGTGCTCCAGCGTGGTCACCACCACCTCGTCGCCCGGGCCGAGCCGCTGGCGCCCGAAGGTCTGGGCCACCAGGTTGATCGCCTCGGTGGCGCCGCGCACGAAGACCACCTCGCGCGGGTCGGCCGAGAGGAAGCGGGCCACCGTGGCCCGCGCCGCCTCGAAGGCCCTGGTGGCCCGCTCGGAGAGGGCGTGGACGCCGCGGTGCACGTTGGCGTTGTCCCGCTCGTAGTAGCGGGAGACCGCGTCGATGACGGCGCGCGGCTTCTGCGTGGTGGCGGCGTTGTCGAGGTAGACGAGCGGCCGGCCGTGGACCTGCTGGTCCAGGGCGGGGAAGTCGGCGCGCCGCCGCGCCGCGGCCAGCGGCGGCGGGGCGGCCGCGGC
>JAJYAW010000150.1 GCA_021779335.1 Myxococcales bacterium
CGTACACCACCCCGAACCCGCCGCGCCCCAGCTCCCGCACCAGCTCGAACCGCCCCACCACCGCGCCAGGACGCAGCACCTGGTCCCAGCCGCTGGCCGGCGGCGCCTCGGGGATCTCGGCCACCTCGCGGATCAACGCCGAGAGCCGGGTGGGGAGCGAGTCCCCGTCCGGTCGGGCACCACGTGCGCTGGGAAGGTTGGCCACGCGATCCCCCTTTCGGCCGCTACCCCTTGGGCGGCTCGATGAACGGCTGGATGTAGACGGGGAGGAGCACCCCGCCGTCCGGCCCGGTGAACTCGAGGCTGAGCTGCGTGGCGATCAGGTCGGGGCCGAGGGCAGGCTGCTGGGCCCGCAGCGCCGCCGCCCGGGCCTTCAACCGCTCGACGAGCGGCGCCCCGAGGGTCGGCCTGGCGGCCGCCGGCCCGCGCCTGCTGGGCCCGGGCCTGGGCGCCTTGGGCGCGGCCTTCCGGCGCGGCGGGACCTTCGGCTTCGCCGCCTCGGAGGGCTTGCGGGCCTTGCCGGCGGGCTTCTTCGCCTTCACCGGCCTCTTCGGCGCGCTTGGCTTCCTCGACTTGGCTGGCTTCCTGGGCTTGGTCGGCTTCCTGGCCATGGCTGGTCCTCCGTCTCCCGGTGCGGATCGCCCGGGGAGCGATCCGACTCAAGCTCGGCGCGCTCGTCGGGCGGCGCCACCCGCCGCCCTCCCGAGGCCGCCGCCTCGAACAGTCCAAGGGCCTGGGATGCTACCTCAACCGCCTCCATCGCGCTTCGCTGAGCGTACGTGCCGCCGGACGGCGCGATGGGGCAGCCCCCCGGAGGGAGGCCGGCGGCCCGGATCAGCCCCGAGGCGCGCGATCGGAGCGCGGGCAAGGGGGTCCCGACCTCCCCGAGGACCGGGCCGCCCCAGCAGGCCGCCACGGCGCGGTCGGACCGCACGTGCAGCACGGCGGGCCGGGCGCAGCGCGGCCAGCCCGACCACCACCGACAGCCGTCCGCGATCTGCGGGAGCGCCCGGCGCGCGGCCGGCGTGGGCGGCGGCCTGGCCGCCGGCAGGGACCCGACCCAGAGGAGGGCGCGGCACAGGCCCGACGGCCCCACCGCCAGCCCCTCCCGGCCGGAGGGCCAGCGGGTGGAGATCTCGAGGCGATGCGCGCGCCTCGTGCCGAGCACCCGGTAGGCTCCGGCCGCCCCCTTCACCGGTGCCAGGAGGGCCAGGAGGCCCTGGGCCACGCGGGCCTCCTGGAGCGACCGGGCCCAGGCTCGCCACGCCGGCCACCCCGCCACGCCGTCCGGGATCGAGACCACGGCGCCGCCGACGGCCAGCACCACGCCGATCCAGGCCGCGGCGGCCGGGTCGGGCGCCAGGCCGTGGAGCACCACCGCCCCGACGGCGCCGGCGGTCGGCGGCACCGCCCCCGGGCGGCCACAGAGCGCGTCCACCACCTGGAGCGCCTCGCGCACGTGCTCGCGCCGCGCCGACGCCCCCCGCCGCGGGCGGACCGAGCGGACGCGGTAGGCGTGGCGCGTGACCCATGCGCCGGTGTCCGGATCGCGGCCGGCCCCCATCCCGGCGCCGTCCAGCCCGGCGTGGAGCGGCGTGCCGGGCATCGCCGCGAGGACGTTGTGGGCGTACGAGGCCACGTCGAGTGAGCCGACGAAGTCGAGCGTGGCCCGGAAGTCCGCCGCGGTCTCGCCAGGGAGCCCGCAGATGACGCTGACGTGGACGGCCAACCCGGCCCGACGGGCCTGGCGGGTCACCGTCCGGAACCTGTCCAGCCAGGCCCCCTCCTGCTCGAAGGACGGGTCGCCCGGCGCGTCGGGCGCCTGGACCTTCCCGATGGCCCGGAGCACCCGGGGCACCGCCGACTCCAGGCCGAACGAGACCGCCGTGAACCCGGCCCGGCGCATCGACCGGAGCAGCCCCTCGTCCACCCGGTCCACCCGCGTCTCGCAGTGGAACGGCAGCTGGAGCCGGCGACGGATGATCCCCTCGCAGATGGCCCGGGCCCGCTCCGGCGCCAGCGTGAAGGCGTCGTCCAGGATCGGGGCGCTGGGTGGCGGCCGGGGCAGGCGGAGGAGGTGCGACCGCCACGCCGCCAGGTCCTCCAGCACCCGCTCCACCGAGTGAAAGGCCACCTTCCGCTCCGAGATCGCCGCGAAGGAGCAGTAGGTGCAGTGCTGGTTGCAGCCGCGCGAGGTGAGGAGCCCGGCCGCCGGCGTGGTGAGCAGCCCGGCCTGCCAGGGCGACGGGAGATCGTCGAGGTGCCGGAAGTGCTCCCGCTGGAACGAGGCCAGGCTGGCGGGGGCCGTGCGGAGCACCTGGTCCTGCTCCCGGATCACCAGGTTCGGGATCGCCGCCAGCAGGTCGGCCACCCGGCCCCGCGGGGCGGCGGCGCCCAGGACGGCCTGCGCGACGGGGACGATGGTCCCCTCCCCCGCGCCGCGCAGGCAGGCGTCCACGCCGACGAGCTCGAGCGTCTCCTCCGGCGAGAAGGTCGCGTTGGGGCCGCCGGCGAGGAGCACGGCCTCCGGCAGGGCGGCGCGCGCCACCCGGGCCAGCGCCCGGCAGGCCCGCAGGTTGGACTCGTAGACGGTGAAGCCGATGAGCCGGGGCCGGGAGCGGCGGAGGTGGCGGGCGAAGTCGGCCGCTCCGGCCCCGCCGGGCGGGAGGTACTGGGCCGACTGGACCCCTGACCGGGCCAGCGTGGCCCGCAGGAAGCCGATCCCGATGTGCTCGGTGAAGCCCTGGACCGCGCCGCCCGGGGGCATCACGAACAGGACGCTCACCGGCCGGCTCCCGCGGCGGGGGCGCCGCGCGGGCCGCCGCTCGCGGGAAGGCCGGCACCCCTCGGGGCCGGGCGGATCCTCGAATCCCATGGCACGATGGCGTTCGTAGCCGATGCTCGAACCCATCGTCAAACAGCGCCCGGCCGTCGGGCTGCTCGTCCCGCTCCTCCTGGTGGCGGGTGGCCTGGCCGGCTGTCCCGCCTCGCCCCCGTCCTGCCCGGCCGGCCAGACGAGCTGCAGCGGCGCCTGCTACGACCTCCAGTCGAGCGCCGTCGCCTGCGGCTCCTGCCTGAACGCCTGCCCCGCGACCGCCACCTGCCAGGCCGGGGTCTGCACCTGCCCGGCGGGGCAGACCCGCTGCGGCGCCGGGCTGGGGCGCTGCGTCGACACCCAGGTCGCCGCCACCGACTGCGGCACCTGCGGCCACGACTGCGGGCTCGGGAGCTGCGCCGCCGGCGCCTGCGACTGCACCGGCCTGACCGCCTGCGGCGCGCCCGGGAGCGAGACCTGCGTGGACACGGCGGCCGACGCCGCCAACTGCGGGGGCTGCGGGACGAGGTGCGTGGTGGGCCAGCGCTGCGCCGGGGGCTCCTGCGCCTGCCTGGCCGGCTACCAGGACTGCACCGGGAGCGCGCCCCCCGCCTGCTACGCGCTCACGAGCGATCCGGCCCACTGCAGCCCGGACCCCGCGCCCGGCGCCTGCCCAGGCCTCCGCTGCGCCACGGGTGCCGCCTGCACCGCCGGCACCTGCACCTGCCCCTCCGGGCAGGCCGTCTGCGGCGGCCAGTGCGTCGACCGGTCGACCGACGCGGCCAACTGCGGGACCTGCGGGGTGGCGTGCCCCGTGGGCGCAGCCTGCACGGGGGGAAGCTGCGCCTGCCCGGCCGGCCAGGTGACCTGCGGCGCCGCGCCGGGCGTCTGCGCCGACCTCGCCACCGACGAGGCCCACTGCGGCGCCTGCACGACCGCCTGCGCGGCGGGCCAGACCTGCACCAGCGGCACCTGCTGCGCCACCGGCCTCCGGGTCTGCTCCACGGGCGTCGGCAGCGCCACGGCCTGCTGCGCCGGCACCGGCTGCTGCACCGGCGGCTGCCAGCCCGCCCACTCGAACGGACTGGGCCAGAGCTACTACGACTGCGCGCCGCCCGGCACGCTGAGCCGCACCGCGGCGCAGGAGGCCGCGGGCGCCTGGTCGCCCACCGGCGGCACCGGCTACGACCTCACCAGCTGCGCCGGGGGCTGCTACGCGCTCCAGACCGGCAGCGCCTGCGCCACCTGGTGCTACGACGGCCTGTGGGCCGGGCTGGTGGGCCTGAACACCATCTCGGTGGCCTGCCTCTGCCCGACCGGGCTCTCCCCGGCCTGGAACTGATCCCCTCCCCGGCGCCGCGGCGCACTTTCTTCGCTCTCTTCGCTCGACATCTCCAGGGCGAGTTACTACTGTATGCGGGTCTCCCACGCCCAGAGTCGGCAACGGTGACCGGCCGGCACGTCGCCGCCCGAACAGAAAGAAGTGATCAGATGGCCAGTGGCGTTGTGAAGTGGTTCAACGATGCGAAGGGCTTCGGCTTCATCACCCAGGACGGCGGCGGCGAGGATGTCTTCTGCCACCACACCGCGATCGTCGCTGACGGCTTCCGGTCCCTCCAGGAGGGGCAGAAGGTCGAGTTCGAGGTGAAGAAGGGCCCCAAGGGGCTGCAGGCGGCGAACGTCCGCGCCGTCTAAGGCGCCAGACGCATCGACCACGGAGGCCCGGCCAGGCGGCCGGGCTTTCTGTTTTCTGGGGGCGGACAGCGGGAGGTACGCATGGCTTTCAATCCAGGGCACCTGAAGCGTCAGAAGGAGTCGAAGCGGGCCGAGAAGCAGCGGGAGAAGGACGCCCGCCGCGAGGAGCGGAAGAAGGAGAAGGACGCCCGCGGCCCCACCGCGCCGGGCGAGGATCCGGACATCGCAGGCATCGTCCCCGGCCCGCAGCCCAAGCCGGAGGAGTAGCCGCACCGAAGCCCGCCGGGCGCGCGCCTCCTGGTGCGCGCCCGCGCGGCGGCGGCGCGCCGTGCCGCCCGCGTCCTACAACACCTTCCAGCTCGTCCCCTCGGGGCCATCCATGATGGCCACGCCCTGCGCCAGCAGCTCGTCGCGGATGGCGTCGGAGCGGGCGAAGTCCCTGGCCTTGCGGGCCGCCTGGCGCTCGGCCAGCCGCGCCTCCACGGCCGCCGTGTCGAGGCCGCGCCGGCCCGCCGCCCGGTCGCGCAGCGCCCGGAGCGTCTCGCCGGGCGCCCGCTGCAGGAGGCCGCGCGTCTCGCCGAGCCGCCGCGCGTCGCGGGCGAAGGCCGCCAGCCGCTCCCGCTGCTCCGGCGTCTTCTTCCCCTTCAGGTCGCACAGGGCGTTGGCGGCCGTGAAGGCCTCGGCCAGCAGCCCCAGCACCTGCGGCGTGTTGAAGTCGTCGTCGAGCGCGGCGCGGCAGCGCTCCACCAGCCCGCCGTCGGGCGCCGCGCCGCCGTCCGCTGGCACCTTGCCGCCCTGGGCCGGCGCGGGCGCGGCCCCGGCCGCCACGCGGTCGGCCTTCTCCAGCGTCTCGTAGAGGTAGCCCAGGCGCCGCTCCGCCTCGGAGAGGACGGTGTCGGAGAAGTTGAAGTCGCGCCGGTAGTGGGTGCCGAGCAGGAAGAGCCGCAGCCCCTCCGCCTCGTACCGCTCCAGCACCTGGCGCACCGTGAAGAAGTTGCCCAGCGACTTGGACATCTTCTCGTCGTCGATCTCCACGAAGCCGTTGTGGAGCCAGGCCCGGGCGTAGCTCTCGGCGTGCTGCCCGTCGCCGCAGGCGCAGACCGACTGGGCGATCTCGTTGGTGTGGTGCGGGAAGACCAGGTCCTTGCCGCCCGTGTGCAGGTCGAAGGTGTCGCCCAGGTGCTTCCGGGTCATGGCGGAGCACTCGATGTGCCACCCCGGGCGCCCGTCGCCCCAGGGGGAGGGCCAGCGCGGCTCGCCCGGCTTGGCCCCCTTCCAGAGGGCGAAGTCGAGCGGATCGCGCTTCGCCTCGCCGGGCGCGACCCGTGCCCCGGCCAGGAGGTCGTCCAGGTTGCGGCCGGAGAGCCGGCCGTACTCCGGGAAGCGGCGGACCGAGAAGTAGACGTCGCCGTTGCCCGGGGCGTAGGCGAACCCCTTCTCCACCAGCGCGGCGATGAGCGCCACGATCTCGGGGATGTGGCCGGAGACGCGCGGCTCCACGTCGGGGCGGAGGCAGCCGAGCGCGTCCATGTCGCGGTGGAACTCGTCGGCGAAGCGGGCGGCCAGCGCCACCGGGTCCTCGCCCCGCTCGCCGGCGCGCTTGATGATCTTGTCGTCCACGTCGGTGAAGTTGCGGACGTACTTCACCGCCAGGCCGCGCGCCCTGAGGTGGCGCACCACCACGTCCCAGACCACGTAGCAGCGGGCGTGGCCCAGGTGGGAGAGGTCGTAGACGGTCGGGCCGCAGGCGTACAGGCCGACCTGCCCGGGGCGCAGCGGGGTGAGCTCGTGCTTGCCGCCGGTCAGCGTGTCGTGGATCTGGATGGGCATGTCGTCGGTGGCGGTCGGGCCGGCGCTCGGCGCGGCCAGGCGCGCCTCAGGAGGTCAGGGCCTTCAGCAGGGCCCGCAGGTTGACGGCCATGAGGACGGCCAGGAGGGCGGCGCCCAGCACCGGCAGCCACCGCTCGCGCGGCCGCTCGCCGTCGCGCACCACGAGCCAGGCGTCGGAGAGCGGGGCGCCGCGCCGCCGCAGCGCCGCCACCACCTCGGCGTAGTCGGGCCGCGCCGAGGCCGGCAGGAGCCGCCCCTCGAAGACGGGCGGGCCGCCGCGGCCGGGCCGATCCACCAGGAGGTTGGTGCCGGCGAGGCGGCCCACCGTCCGGTCCTGCCCGGTGCGGGCCACCTTGGCGCCCACCGCGTCGACGAGCTCGCCGCGCACCTGCACCAGCCGGTTCTCGCGGGCCCGGTCCAGCGCGTAGGCGCCCGGGCCGCCGAGGTCGATGGGATCGCGCGAGGAGAAGAAGTAGGCCGCGTCGGAGCGGAGCTCGAAGAGGAGCCAGCCGGAGACCAGCAGCGCCAGCAGGGCGAAGGTGGGCGAGCGGGAGAGGAGCGCCGACTCGCGGCGCGGCGGCCTGGGCGGCAGCGGCGGCGGCGGCGCCGGGGCGGGCGCGTCCG
>JAJYAW010000151.1 GCA_021779335.1 Myxococcales bacterium
TGCAGCAGGCTGCGGAACTCGGCGCGCCGCTCGTGCACGGAGGCGATGACGAGGCCCATCGGCACGCCGATATCGACGAGCAGCGCTTCCGCGAGCTGCAGGCTCGCCTCGATGGTCTCCGGCACGGCGTCGTCGACGCCGAGGTCATAGAGCAGCGCGGCGTGCCGCGCGTCGCGGGCGCGGGCGGCGACCGCGACGTCGGGGCGCAAGGACCGCGCCGCGGTCACGACCCGCTCCGCAGCGCCTTCTCCCAGCGGCGGAGCTCGCCGCGCACCGCCTTCGGCCCGGGGGCGCCCGGCAGCTCGCGGCGGCGCAGCGACCGGCGCGCGTCGAAGCACCGGAGCACGTCCTTCTCGAACCTCGGGTGCAGCGCCCTCCACTCGGCGGCGGTCAGGGCCGCGAGCGGCTTGCCGAGCCGGGCGGCCAGCTTGGCCGCCGCGCCCACCGCCTCGTGGGCCTGGCGGAAGGGCACGCCCCGCTCCACCAGGTACTCGGCCACGTCGGTGGCCAGCGCCTCGCCGCCGCCCAGCGCGGCCTCCATCCGGTCGGCGTGGTAGGTGGCGGTCTCCACCGCGCCGGCCAGCGCGTCGGTGGTGAGGATGAGCGCGTCCGGCCCGGAGAGCAGCGGCCGCTTGTCCTCCTGGAGGTCGCGGTTGTAGCTGAGCGGCAGGTTCTTCACGATGCTGAGCAGCGTCACCAGGTCGCCGATGGCGCGCCCGGCCCGGCCGCGGGCCAGCTCGCCCACGTCCGGGTTCTTCTTCTGCGGCATGAGCGACGAGCCGGTGGCGAAGGCGTCGTCCAGCGTCATGAAGCCGAACTCGCGCGTGGTCCAGAGCACGATCTCCTCGCCCAGGCGGGAGAGGTGGACGGCGGAGAGCGCCACCGCGAAGAGCAGCTCGATGGCGGAGTCGCGGTCCGAGACGGCGTCGAGCGAGTTGCGGGTCACGCCGGCGAGGCCGAGCGAGGCCGCCACCGCCTCGCGATCCAGCCTGAGGGTGGTGCCGGCCAGCGCCCCCGAGCCGAGCGGCGAGACGGCGGCGCGGGCCTTCACCTCGGCGAGCCGGGCCCGGTCGCGCCCCAGCATCTCGACGTAGGCGAGCAGGTGGTGCGCCAGCGAGACCGGCTGGGCCCGCTGCAGGTGGGTGTAGCCGGGGAGCAGCGTCCGCTCGTGGGCCCTGGCCTGGCCGAGCAGCGCCCGCTGCAGCCGCGCCAGGGCGGCGCCGGTCCGGCCGCAGGCGCCCACGATGAAGAGCCGCTCGTCGAGGCCGACCTGGTCGTTGCGGCTGCGGCCGGCGTGCAGGTAGCCGGCGTCCTTGCCGGTGAGCTCGCCGAGCCGCCGCTCCACGTGGGTGTGGACGTCCTCCAGCGCGGGGTCGAAGGCGATCCGGCCGGCGGCGAACTCGGCCCGCACCCGGTCGAGCGCCTTGACGAGCCGGCGCGCCACCGCCTTCGGCACGATGCCCTGCCGGGCCAGCATGGAGACGTGCGCCTGGCTGCCGCGGACGTCCTCCGCGTAGAGGGCGCCGTCGTCCTGGATGGAGACCGAGAGGGCGACCAGGCGGGGATCGGCCTCGCCGGCCAGGGCCGCCCGCGAGACCGGCCGGGCCTTGCGCGCTCCGGCCATGGCTAGAACCTGAGCGCCAGCCCGGCCCGGATGGCGTGCGCGCGGGTGAGCGAGCCGGCGTCGTCGAAGCCGGCCAGGGGGAAGAGGAGGCCGTACTGCAGCCAGGCGGCGAAGCCGTCGTCGGTCGCGTAGCTGAGCTTGTTGTCGACCTCCACGCCGAGCGGCTTGTGGCCGCCGGTCCCGTTGACGGCGCTCGGGGTGGAGGAGGCGAAGACGGCCTGGGAGTAGACCACCTGCGACTCGAGGGCCAGGCCGGAGAAGATGTCCCAGCGCAGCGTGGGCTTCAGGTACCAGGCGTCGGTGACCTGCCCGAGGATCTCGCGCCACAGGATCAGGTCGACGCGGTAGCCGGGGTTGAAGCGGAAGTCGCGCACCACGCGATCGCCCGGGCCGTACTGCGGCCCCTCCAGCGCGCCGGGGGTCGGCAGCGTGGGCCGGCCGCTCACGTCGAGCGGGCCGAGCTGGCCGGGCCGGTTGCCGAAGCCGGGGGCCGAGTCGCCGGAGGCGAAGCCGAGCTCGCCGCCGAGCGTCACCTTGTTGGGCGCCACCTGGTACGTCGCCTTCACCACGCCGCCGAGCTGGCGCAGCAGGAGCTGGGGCCCCTGGTAGTCCAGCGTGGCGGCGTAGGGGCCGGGGTCGCCGATCTGGCCGACCAGGCCGGAGACCTCGGCCTCCACGTGGAGCCGCGCGGTGCGGTGGCGGAACCAGAGCGAGAGCTGGTGCCGGTACTCGGCGCGCGCGTAGTACTGGGGCCGCAGGTTCGGCACGGCCGGGTCGAAGGCCAGGCTGGCGGGATCGACCCAGTACGGGTTCCGCACCTTGGGGAGCGTCGAGTAGAGGTACATGGCCCCGAAGTTGGTGCTCCCCTCGCCCCGCTCCAGCTTGCGGCGCAGCTCGTCCGCCGTGTCGAGCTTGAGGAGCTTCAGGCCCGCCGTGCGGCCGTCGAAGGCCGAGTCGCGGCTGAAGGGCTGGCCGACCCCGGCGCCGAAGCGCAGGTCGGTCTGGAGCGGCCCCTCGGCGTCGAAGTCGAGGAAGGGGACCATGCTGAGCTGCCCCAGCGGGGTGGAGAGCGGCAGGGTGGCGAACTGGAGCCGGTCGTGCGTGTCGCCGTAGTCGTCGTCCAGGCCGCTGGCGTCGTTGGAGACCAGCCCGAGCCCGAAGGAGGCCGGCATGCGCCCGACCGAGATGAGGCCCACCGGCGTCTCCACCTCGCCCCAGGCCCGCTTCAGGTTGAAGAGGGGCCGGTCCGACGGGGACGGCGTGCCGTAGACGGCGCCGCCCGAGGACCCCAGCACGTAGTCGTCGAAGAGGTCGGCCTGGGCGCGCACCCGCACGTGCTCGGAGGCGTTGATGGTGGGCTCCAGCCGGAGCCGCATGTTGGTGCTGGTCTGGGTGCCGCTGTTCCTGGTGCCGTAGACGAGGCCGGGCACCAGGTACTGGCCGTTGGTGTCCACCCCGCGCTTGAGCGCCAGGTTGTCGAGCAGGTCGCTGCGGAGCCGGAGGTAGCCGTCCAGCTCGAGGAGCTGGAGCTTGGGCCCCTCGGAGACGGCGCCCACGAACGCGGCGGAGGCCTGGACGTTCTGCAGGTTGACGGCCGCCTCGTCGCGCAGCTCCTGCTTGGCCTTCTCGACGGCGGCCCGGACGTACGCCTCGACCTTCGGGTCGACGGGCGCGGCGTCCTTGGCCGGCGCCTGGGCGCTCGCGCCGGAGGCGAGGAGGAGGGCCGCGGAGGCGACGAGGACTTGGAGGCGGGACATGGACGACCCCTTCGGTGGGTAGGCGAGTCGGGTCCATACACCACGGGCTCCGCGGACGGTCAAGGACGCGGGGCGGGTGGGGGTGGCCCCCTGGCGGCGGGCGCTCAGGACTGCTTCAGCTCCACCAGCACGCCGCGGCTCCCCTTGGGGTGGACGAAGGCCACCCGGGAGCCGCCCGCGCCGGCGCGCGGCACGCGGTCGAGGAGGGGCGCGCCCCCGGCGGTGAGCGCGTCCATGGCCTGCTGGATGTCCGGCACCGCCAGGCAGACGTGGTGCAGCCCCTCCCCCTTCTCCTTGATCCGCCTGGCGAGCGGGCTCCCGGGATCGGTCGGGCAGACCAGCTCCAGCCGGCCCAGGCCGTGGCCGAAGATGGCGACGCGCACCCCCTCGCTGGGCACCTCCTCGATCTCGTCGAGGTGGAGGCCGTAGGTGTCGCGGTAGAGCTTCACCGCGGCGTCGAGGTCGGAGACGAGGATGGCGACGTGGTCGAGGCCGGTCATGCGGTGGGCTCCTGCGGGGCGGGTGGGCGGGGCGGGGCGGGCGAGGGGGCTACTTCTCCTGCTTCACGTCGACCGCCTCGACCTCGAGGGACCCGAGGAGGCCGACGGTGTCGACCTGCGAGCCGGTGCCGAGGGCCAGGTGGGTGGCGTCGGCCACCGGCTGGCCGAAGGTGGGGTCGATGGCGATCCACTCGCCGGCCGAGAGCACCTCGGCCCAGGCGTGCCAGTAGAGGGCGTCCTTGCCGTCGGCGTAGCGGGCGTAGACCAGGCCGTAGACCTGGCGCGCCGGGATGCCGAGGGCGCGCGCCAGCGCCACGAAGAGGACCGAGTGCTCGGTGCAGTCCCCCTTGCCGGCGGCCAGCACGTCGCTGGCCCGGTCGTTGGAGGCGCCGTAGGCCTTCTCCAGCCGGCGGTTGACCTCCTCGGAGAGGCGCAGGGCGGCGGCGTAGCGGCCCGGCACGTCGCCGGCCACCCGGCGCGCCAGCTCGACGATGGCGGGGGCGTCGGCGTCGACCACCGGGGTGGCGGCCACCAGCTCCGGATCCGGTGAGGGGGCGCTGCGCGGCGTGTCCTTCCGCGGGTCGACCGCGGCGGGCAGGCGGGCCCTCACGGTGAGGAGCGTGGTGCCGCCGGGGCCGACGGCGTAGGTCTGCCGGCCGTCCGGCTTGCGGAAGGCCGCCGGCAGGCCGGCCAGCCGGTAGGTGACCGTGGCCGGGACGGTGCGCGGCAGCGGCCCGGGCAGCGCCACGCGAGAGAGGGCGAAGAGGTCGATGGCGTCCAGCTTCTTCACGCTCGCCTCGGACTCGGGGCGGGCCACGATGGAGCCGCCCATCCGGATCTCCACCACCCGCCCGTCGTCGGCCACGCGGTACTCGGTGGCGATCCGGTCGCCCACCTCGGCCTCGCTGACCACCGAGACCTCCTCCTCGACGCCGCCGGCGGCCACCCGCTCGCGCCCCAGGTACCGCTGCTCCAGGTCGCGCACCCGCAGCTTCTCCAGGTCCAGCTGCGGCCCGAGCACCCTGGCGCGCCGCGCCGCCGCGAGCCGCACCCCCTCGGCCTGGTCCAGCGTCTCCGCCACCACCCCCAGCTCCTTCTCCTGCGCGGCGCCGGCGCCGGAGACCCTGGCGGTGCAGCCGGAGGGGGCGCAGCGGCCGGTCACGGTCCGGGCGCCGCCGTCGCCCGCCCACTCGGCCCGGAAGGAGAGGAGCCGGCCGGCCGGCCGGGCCTCGTAGACCCGCTCCTCGGTGAGCCGGCGCGACACCTGCTTGTCGCCCACGGTGGCCCGCAGCAGCGTCTCGGCCTGCGACACCACCACGTCGCGCCCGTCGCGCGGCTCCCGCCGGATCTCGACCCGCGTCCAGCCGGCCTTCTTGCCCATGAGGTAGAGGCCGAACCACTCCGGCCCGGCGGGCCGGCGCAGCGAGAGGGCGTCGACGCCGCCCGGGCCGGTCGCCCGGGCGGTGGGGAGCGCCGGGCCGGGGGGCGGCGGGGCGTGCTGGCCCAGCGGCTCGGGGCACCCGAGGAGGCAGGAGAGGAGCGGTGCGACGAGGAGGAGCCGGTCGGCGCGGAGGCGGAGCATCACCCCGCTTCTACCAAAAACTGGCCCCGCCCGCGCCGCGGGCCGAGGATCGACGGATCATGGGCGTCCTCTGGACCTTGCTGCTCGCCGCCAGCGTCGTGGCCGCCGCCGTCAACGGGCGGATGGCCGCCCTGACCGGCGCCGCCGCCGAGTCGGCCGGCAAGGCGGTGACGGTCTCGCTCGGCCTGGTCGGGCTGCTCACGCTCTGGCTCGGCCTGATGCGGGTGGCGGAGGAGGCGGGGCTGGTGGCGGCGCTGGCCCGGGCGGTGCGGCCGGTGCTCCGGCGCCTCTTCCCCGAGGTGCCGGCCGACCACCCGGCCATGGGCTCGATGGTCCTGAACATCGCCGCCAACCTGCTCGGCCTGGGCAACGCCGCCACCCCCTTCGGCGTCCGCTCCATGCAGGAGCTGGAGGCGCTCAACCCTCGGAAGGGCACCGCCACCGACGCCCAGGCGCTCTTCTGCGCCATGAACACCGCCTCGCTGCAGCTCGTGCCGGCCAGCGTCATCGCGCTGCGGGCCGGCGCCGGCTCCCGGGCGCCCGCCGAGATCCTGGGGGCCACGCTGGTGGCCTCGGCCTGCGGCGTGGTGGTGGCGGTGGCGGTCTCGAAGCTGCTGGCGCGCGCGGCGCGGCCGGCCGGGGAGGGCTGAGCCGTGGCGAAGGCCGCCCTCGACGCGCTCTCCGCCTGGGCCGTCCCGCTGCTGCTGGCGGGCATCCCCCTCTACGCCCTGACGCGCCGGGTGAAGGTCTACCCGGCCTTCCTGGAGGGGGCCAAGGCCGGCTTCGAGACCGGGGTGCGCATCATCCCGCCGCTGGTGGCGGTCATGGTGGCGCTGGGGATGCTGCGGGCGTCCGGCGCGCTCGACGCGCTGGCCGACCTGCTGGCGCCGGTCCTGGGGCCCCTCGGGGTGCCGGCCTCGGTGCTGCCGCTCGTGGTCATCCGGCCCATGTCCGGCGGCGGGGCGCTCGGCGTGGTGGGCGACGTGCTCCGCAGCGACGGACCGGACTCCTACGCCGGCCGGCTCGCCTCGGTGATGTGCGGCTCCACCGAGACCACCTTCTACGTGCTGGCCGTCTACTTCGGCGCGGCGGGGGTCACGAGGTACCGGCACGCCCTGCCGGCCGCGCTCCTGGCCGACCTGGCCGGCATGGCGGCGGCGCTGGTGGTGGTGCGGCTGTTGTTCGGGGGGTGAGCGGCCTCGCCGGCGCGGCCCGCCGGGCCCGCGGGGGCCCCGGCTGGCCGCGGCGCCGGGGCGCGCCGGCCGCTAGGGATGGCCCGGACCGTCGAGCCCGAGAGCCACCCCTCAGCCGGAGCAGCGCCATGTCCCCCGTCTCCCCCTTCCAGCCCACCACCCTGGGCCCCCGCGTCCTCCGCAACCGGCTCGTCATGTCCCCCATGACGCGCAGCCGCGC
>JAJYAW010000152.1 GCA_021779335.1 Myxococcales bacterium
CCGGCGCCCGAGGCGCCGGCCCGCCCGCCTGCACCGCTCCACCGAGGCGGAGCGGCCGCGCCGCCCGAGCTGCCCCAGCTCGGCCCGGGAGGGACCATCACGGCGAACGGCGCCCACCTCCGGCTCGAGTCGGCGACGCTGGGCGACCTGGCCCTCCACCTGCGCATCCGCGACGGCGTGGCCCACGTCCGCGTCGAGGGCGACCAGGCCTCCCAGCTGGCCGGCCATGCCCCGGAGCTGCAGCGCGCGCTCGCCGCCGAGGGGCTGAAGCTCGGCCGGCTCGAGCTGGAGCCGCCGAAGATCGCCGTCCCGCCGCAGGGCGGCGGCGCCCGCTCCGCGGCCGAGCAGGGCCAGCAGGGCGCGCCGGATCGGCCCGAGCGGGAGCCGGCGCCCCCGGGCGCGCCGGCCGCCGCCCCCGCCTCCTCCACGCGCCGCCCCTCTGGCCGCGCCACCGCCCACCACGTCGAAGCCTAGCGGAGCCGCCCATGGCCGATCCCGTCACCTCCACCATCTCCAGCCTCCCCGCGGTCAACCTCGGCTCGCCGGCCGTCACCGCCAAGAACACGCTCGACAAGAACTCCTTCCTCAAGCTGCTCACCACGCAGCTGCAGAACCAGGATCCCACCAAGCCGATGGACTCCACCGCCTTCGTGGCCCAGCTCGCGACCTTCTCCCAGGTCGAGGGGATCACCAACCTGGGCACCAAGCTCGACTCGCTGCTCCTGGCGCAAGCCAACGCCAACCAGATGAGCGTCGCCAACCTGGTGGGGAAGCAGGTCACCTTCAAGGCCGACCACCTGGCCCTCACCCAGGGCCAGACCGCCAGCTTCGACCTCTCGCTCGACGCCGCCTCCGACGCCACCATGGTGAACGTCTCGGACGGGTTCGGGCGCATCGTCCGCACCCTCCAGGTCGGCGGGCGGCCGGCCGGGTCGTCCACCGTGACCTGGGACGGCCTGGACTCCAGCGGCCAGCCGCTGCCCTCGGGCCAGTACTCGCTCACGGTCGCCGCCACGCGCAGCGACGGCAAGCCCGTCGACGCCGCGTCGGCGGTGCGCGGCATCGTCGCCGGCATCGACTTCGACGGTCAGGTCCCGCAGCTGGTCGTGGCCGGCCAGCGCATCCAGCTCGGCGACGTCACGCAGATCGGCGAGCCGACCACCCCCTGAGCCCCAGCCTCCTCCGCGAACCACCCCACAACCAGCCGCACCGCAGAAAGGAAGCCGTCATGTCCCTCCTCACCTCGCTCTCCTCCGGCACCACCGGCCTCGAGTCCTCCTCCCTGGAGCTCTCCGTCGTCGGCGACAACATCTCCAACGCCAACACCATCGGGTTCAAGGCTGGCCGGGCCGCCTTCGAGGACGCCCTGACCCAGACCGTCATCGGCGGCACGGGCGAGATCGGCCTCGGCTCCCGCCTCCAGTCGGTGCAGAAGATGCTCACCCAGGGCGCCCTCAACTCCACCGGCGTGGCCACCGACCTGGCGCTCCAGGGCAACGGCTTCTTCGTGGTCGCCGGCAACCACAACGGCCAGTCCGCCAACTTCTTCACCCGCGCCGGCCAGTTCACCGTCGACAAGGACGGCTACATGGTGAACCTCGACGGGCTGCGCGTGCAGGGCTTCCCGGCCGACTCCAGCGGCGCGGTGGGCGCCGCGCCCGGCGATCTGCTGGTGGGCACCGCCTCGGCCACGCCCAAGGCCACCGCCAACATCCTGGTGAAGGCCAACCTCCAGTCGGACGCCTCCATCCTCGGCATCGGCGGCCCGCCCCCGACGTTCGACCCGGCCAACCCGAGCTCCAGCTCCAACTTCTCGACGTCCATGACGGTCTACGACTCGATCGGCTCGGCCCACGCCGTCCAGGTCTTCTTCCACAAGTCGGCCGTCGGCACCTGGGACTGGCACGCCATGACCGACGGCGCCGGCCTGACGGGCGGCACCGCCGGCACGCTCACCGAGATCGCCAGCGGCGGGCTCACCTTCGACACCTCGGGGCGCCTGGCCACCTCCACCCAGACCTCGAACTTCAGCCCGCTGGGCGCCCTCGGCCCGCAGGCGCTCAACTTCAACTTCGGCGACCCGACCTCGGTGGCCGGCTCCACCGGCCTGTCCGGCGTCACCCAGTTCGCCTCCACCTCGGCGTCCACCTTCATCGGGCAGGACGGCTTCGGCTCCGGCCAGCTCTCCTCCATCCGCATCGACGCCACGGGCGACATCAACGGCGTCTTCACCAACGGCCAGACCCGCGTGCTGGGCCAGGTGGCGGTGGCCGGCTTCTCCGGCCCCGACCAGCTGGAGCGCGTCGGCGGCAACCTGTTCCAGCAGACGCAGGCCTCCGGCCAGCCGGTCGTGGGCGCCCCGGGTGCGGGCGGGCGGGCCTCCATCATCTCCGGGTCGCTGGAGCAGTCCAACGTGGACCTGGCCGAGCAGTTCGTCCGCATGATCTCGGCGCAGCGCGCCTTCGAGGCCAACTCCAAGACCATCACCACGGCCGACCAGCTGCTCTCCGAGCTCATCGCCCTGAAGCGGTAAGGAACTTGCATCCGGGTCCCGACTTAAGGGCGCGCGCTGGCGTGCCGATGACCCGGGTGCGGGGAGGCCGAATGATCCTGCTGACACGCCTCGACGGGAAGGAGCTCGTGGTCAACGCCGACCACGTCCTCACCGTCGAGGCCACGCCCGACACGGTCATCATGTTGACCAACGGGATGCACCTCATGGTGAAGGAGCCTCCCGACGAGGTCGTCGAGCGGGTGGCGGCCTGGCGGCGTCGCTGCCAGGCCGGCCCCGAGCGCCGGGGCGACGTGCTGACGTTCCCGCGCAGCGTCCCGGCGCCCGAGGAGTAAGCGATGGACATCACCAGCATCGGCGGCATCGTCTTCGCCATCGCCATGATCCTCGTCGGGCAGCGGCTCGAGGGCGGCCACGTCGGCTCCATCCTCCAGCTCACCGCCGCCATGATCGTGTTCGGCGGCACCATCGGCGCCGTGGCCGTGGCCTTCCCCAGGAAGGACTTCGTCCACGGGCTCAAGCTGGTGAAGCTGGCCTTCGGCGACAAGGGCCGGGACATGGGCGGCATCGCCCGGCAGCTCGTCGACTACGCCTCGGTGGCGCGCCGAGACGGCGTGCTGGCGCTGGAGGGGCGGCTCGGCGAGGTGAGCGACCCCTTCATGCGCCGCGCCCTGCAGTTCGTGGTCGACGGCGTGGACGCCAACGTCACGCGCGACACGCTGGAGGGGGCCATCGACGCCGAGTTCGAGGAGAACGCGGTGGCCGGCAAGGTCTGGGAGTCGGCCGGCGGCTTCGCCCCCACCGTCGGCATCCTCGGCGCGGTGCTCGGCCTCATCCACGTGATGGAGAACCTCAACGACCCGTCCAAGCTGGGCGGCGGCATCGCCACCGCCTTCGTGGCCACGGTCTACGGCGTGGGCTCCGCCAACCTGTTCTTCCTGCCCTTCGCGGCCAAGATCAAGCGCAAGCTCCAGCTCGAGAAGGAGCGCAAGACCCTCATCGCCGAGGGGGTGCTCTCCATCCAGGAGGGGATCAACCCGCGCGTGCTGGAGGAGAAGCTGCGGGCCTTCACGGGGGAGGAAGCCCCGCCCCCGGAGAAGAAGGCCGCCTAGCCCGGGACCTCCACCCAGGAGCCGCATGTCGCGCAAGAAGAAGGTCCACGCCGAGGAGCACGAGAACCACGAGCGGTGGCTCGTCTCCTACGCCGACTTCATCACCCTCCTCTTCGCCTTCTTCGTGGTGCTCTACTCGGTCTCTCGCGTGGACAACAAGAAGATGCAGCAGGCGGTCCAGTCCATCCAGTGGGCCATGCACTACGGCGGCACCGGGGGCACCGGCGCCCTCCCCATCTTCGACGGCCCGATCTCCAACGGCGGCGGCCCGGCGCTCACCTCGGGCACCATGGCGCCGCAGGAGGCCAAGGCCAGGGCCATCGAGATGCTCCGCAAGAAGCTGGAGAAGCGCATCCGGCCCTTCCTCATGGAGCGCAACGCCAAGACCACCGTCTCGGTGGCCGTGGAGGGGCGCCGGCTCACGGTGCGCCTCGCCGCCACCGAGTTCTTCGACCCCGGCCAGGCCGCGCTGCGCCCCCAGAGCCTCTCGGTGCTCGACGCCATCGCCATGGAGCTGGTCCCGCTGGAGCGGACGCTGCGGGTCGAGGGGCACACCGACGAGACGCCGCTGGAGGGCGGCCGGTACCGGAACAACTGGGACCTCTCGGCGGCCCGCGCCGCCACCGTGGTCACCTACCTGGAGGCCGCCCACCACGCCAGGCCGGAGCTCCTCCAGGCCGTCGGGCTCGGCTCGGCCCACCCGCTCTCGACCGAGGACACGCCGGAGGCCCGCGAGCGGAACCGCCGGGTGGAGCTGGTCATCGAGCTCCAGCCGGACGACGAGCTGCTCAACAGCGGGATGGAGTAGGGCCGGCGGGCGAAGGCTCGCGGGCCGCCGGGGCTCGCTCCGGGGTCCTCGAGCACGCAGGGTCACCGTCGACCCCGGTCTGTCGGATGAATTTCCGACGACCATCCAGGATTGGCCGACGTCACCTGCCTCGATCCCGTCGACGAACACCGCGCTACCGATCGGTATTCACGTCGGAATATATCGAGCCCGCGCCCGGCGACACTTCGCCGCAGCCCGCGCTCATCGACGGTGCCTCCGCGGCGCGCGGGTGGCACGCGGCCTGCTCCGGCTTGACGTCGCCACGGTGGAGCACCGGCGCCGCGGCACTCCAGGGGGACTCCATGCTGTCCAAGCTGACGACCGCTGCAAAGATCTTCTTCGCCATGGCCGGCGCGGCCGTGGTGCTGCTGGCGGTGGGGGGCATCGCCTGGAACGGGGCGCGGACCATCGCCGCCCAGCTCGACGACGCCGCCAGCCAGAAGATCCCGAGCATCGTCGCCCTGACCACCATCGCCGAGGCGCAGATGGCGCTGCAGTCGGCGCTCTGGGAGCAGGTCAACCGGCGCGCCTCGGCCGCCGCCTACGCCGAGACCCAGGCCACCGTGAAGGAGAGGTCCGAGACCATCGCCGAGGCCGTCAAGGCCTACGAGGCGATGGACCATCACGCCGAGACGCTGGTCCTCTGGAAGGGCTGGAAGGAGCCCTTCCAGGCGTGGACCAGGACGGCGGAGCAGGTGGGGCGCCTCACCGTGGAGCGGCGCCGGCTGGTGGACTCCGGGAAGGCCGGGGGCGACACGGCCCTGACGGCCCTCGACTCCGAGATCTGGGACGTCTTCCAGGGCGGCGAGGCCGCGCACGCCAAGGCCAACGCCGCCATCCAGGCGGTGAAGCAGAAGACGCTCAGCGACGCCAGGAAGGCGGCCGCCGCCGGCATGGACGCGGCCGACGCCACGGTCCGCCTCATCATGGCGACGGCCCTCCTGGCCGGCGTCGGCCTGCTGGGCGTGGCCTGGCTCCTCTCCCGTCGCATCGGCGCCAACCTGCGCGCGCTGGTGGCCGAGGCCGGCAAGCTGAGCGGGGCCGTGGCGGCCGGGAAGCTCGACGTGCGCGGGGACCTGGCGACGGTGGAGGCCGAGTTCCAGCCGGTCATCGCCGGCATGAACCAGACCATGGCGGCGGTGGAGCGGCCGACCCGCATGGTGGTGGACCACGTCTCCCGCATCGGCCGGGGCGACATCCCGGCCAGGATCACCGACCGGTACGAGGGGGACTTCGACCTCATCAAGGACAGCCTGAACGGCTGCATCGACGCGGTGAACGCGCTGGTGGCGGACGCGGGGCTGCTGGCCCAGGCGGCCATCGAGGGGCGGCTCACGGTCCGGGCCGACGCCTCCCGGCACCAGGGGGCGTACCGGCGCGTCATGGAGGGGGTCAACGGGACCATCGGCACGCTGGTGGGCCACCTCGACGCCATGCCGGCGCCGGCCATGATCATCGACCGCGACTTCAAGGTCCGCTACTTCAACGCCTCGGCGTTGAAGGTGGTGGGGCGCGAGCTCGGGCAGGTGATGGGCCAGCGCTGCTCCGACCTCTTCAAGACCGAGGACTGCAACACCGAGCGGTGCGCCTGCGCCCGCGCCATGGGCGGGAACCGGGTGGCCGCTGGGCAGACCACGGCGCGGCCGGGGAAGGAGGCGCTCGACATCGACTACTCCGGCGTCCCGATCCGCGACGGCGACAAGGTCATCGGCGCCTTCGAGGTCATCGCCGACCAGACGGCCGTGAAGAGGGCCATGCGCCAGGTGCAGAAGGTGGCCGCCTACCAGGCCGAGGAGACCACCCGGGTGGTGGCCTCCCTGGAGAAGCTCTCGCGGGGCGACCTCGAGATCACGTCCACCGTCTGCGAGGGGGACGCCGACACCGCCGAGGCCTGCAAGACCTTCCAGACCATCTCCGCCGCCATCCTGCGCAGCGCCGGGGCGGTGCGGGCGCTCACCTCCGACGTGGGGACGCTCGCCGAGGCGGCCATCGGGGGCCGGCTCGCCAAGCGGGCCGAGGCCGCCAAGCACCAGGGGGACTTCCGGAAGATCGTGGACGGCGTGAACCAGACGCTGGACGCGGTCATGGCGCCCATCAACGAGGCGGCCGGGGTGCTGGAGAAGCTGGCGCAGCGGGATCTCAGGGCGCGGGTGACCGGCGCCTACCAGGGGGACCACGCCAAGATCAAGGAGTCGCTCAACGCCACCGGCGAGGCGCTCCACGACGCGCTGGCCCAGGTGGCCTCGGCGGTGGAGCAGGTGTCGAGCGCCTCGCAGCAGATCGCCGCCTCGTCGCAGGCGGTGGCGTCGGGCGCCTCGGAGCAGGCCTCCTCGCTGCAGGAGACCTCCTCGTCGCTCGAGTCGGTCCTCTCCATCACGCGGC